>JAHCKF010000160.1 GCA_026125925.1 Pseudolabrys sp. | reverse complement strand
CGTCGTGTTCGAGCACGTCGGCGGCGAAGGCTTCAACGCCTCGCTGTTCTGCCTCAAGCGCGGCGGCCGTCTGGTCACCTGCGGCTCGACCGCGGGCCCGACCGTGACCATCAATCTGATGCAGCTCTTCCAGCAGCAGTACAAGATCCTTGCTTCGTTCGGCTGCCAGATCCGCAACATCCGCGACAGCCTGTCGAAAATGGCGGCCGGCATGGACGCGATCATCGACAGCGAATTCGCGCTGACGGACTTCGAGAAGGGCCTGGCGAGACTCGAAGGCCGGCAGGTCTTCGGCAAAGTCATTATCAACTTCTGATGGCGTCGTCCTTGAAACAACGCTGGCGCCGCGGGCTCAAGGCCGCAGGCAATGCGGTCGGCGGCGCGCTGGCGATCGGCGCCATCAATCTGATGCGCCTGGGCAAGCCGGACGCCGTGAGCAACCTTGCCGGCGCCTTCATGCGCCGGATTGGCCCGCTGTTCCCCGAGCACAAGATCGGCCGCGCCAACCTGACTGCCGCCTTCCCGGAAAAGTCGCCGGAAGAAATCGACAAGATCCTGCTCGGCGTCTGGGAAAACCTCGGCCGGGTCGGCGCCGAGTTCACGCAGCTCGATCGCCTGATCGAATTCAATCGCGAGCATCCCGAGCGCGGGCGGCTGCATATCCCGCCGGCGCTGTTCAACAAGTTTCTCGAACTCGCCAATGACGGCAAGCCGGCGCTCGTTTTCACAGCACATCTCGCCAACTGGGAGCTGCCGGCCGTGTTCGCCGCCTCGCAAGGCGTCGACAGCGCGGCACTCTATCGCCGCCCCAATATGCCGGCTATCGACCGCTGGGTGCGCGAGACGCGCGCCGCCAGCATGGGCGAGCTCATCGCAACGGGCCTCGATGCGCCGGTACGGATCGCCGATGCGCTCAAGCGCGGCGCCCACATCGGCATGCTGGTCGATCAGTATTATGTGCGCGGCGTCGAGGTGACGTTCTTCGGCCGTAAGACCAACGCCAACCCGCTGATCGCGCGCCTCGCCCAGCACTTCGACTGCCCCATCGTCGGCGTGCGCGTCATCCGGCTGCCGAACAACCGCTTCACCGCCGAACTGACCGACGAGGTCAAACCGGTGCGCGACGCCAAGGGCGACGTCGATATCGCGGCAACGATGCAAGTCATCACCACGATCATCGAGGGCTGGATCCGCGAGCATCCCGAGCAGTGGCTCTGGCTGCATCGGCGCTGGCGCTGAGCGCCGGGATGGGCGTCGAGATCGAACGCAAGTTTCTGGTCGTCGGCGAGGCCTGGCGCGAAGAGGTCGCCAGCCACAGCGACATTCGCCAGGCCTATCTGGCCGTCAACGATCGCAACACGGTGCGGGTTCGCATCAAGGACACGGCCGCCTTCCTGACCGTCAAGAGCGCGGCTCCCGCCCTGACCCGAGCCGAATTCGAGTATGCAATCCCCGTCGCCGACGCCGAGGCCCTGCTCGCCCTGCGCAGCGGGCGGCTGATCGAGAAGCGCCGCCACATCGTGCCGCACGGCGCCCTGCGCTGGGAGATCGATGTCTTTTCTGGCGATCTCGACGGACTGGTCATCGCCGAGATCGAACTGCCCAGCGAGGGCACGGCCTTCGCACGGCCCGCCTGGCTGGGCGAGGAAGTCACGGGCGAGCCGCGCTACAGCAATGCCAGCCTGGCGACACACGGCCTGCCCGGCCGCGCAGAATAAACAACTGCAAGTCGCACGAATCAGTTAGCGTCCAGCCTGTCAAGCAAACGGAGTGCTTTTTCTGTTGACGATATAGACATTGGAGGACGACATGCGCCGGACCATAGCAATATGGTGCGCGGTTGCGTCTGTTGTGTTTTCGTTTGTGACTTCAAGCTCTGCCGCCGATTTACCCCGCCCCGTTTATAAAGCCCCCGCGTATTACAGCCCCGAACCCGTCTTTTCCTGGACCGGCTTCTATATCGGCGTGAATGGCGGCTACGCTTGGAGCCGGTTCGACGGCACGGGCACATTCGGCAGCGACACCGTCACCGCCAAAGGCTGGCTCGGCGGCGCCACGGTCGGCTACAATTACCAGATGGGACGCTTTGTCCTGGGCGTCGAAGGCGACTTCGACTGGGCCAACGTCAAATACGAGACGCCGCTGTTCGCCGGCACGCTGACGCTCAAGAACGACTACTTCATCACCGCCGCCGCGAGGCTGGGCTACGCCTTCGACCGTACATTGATATACGGCAAGGTCGGCGCCGCCTGGACCCGCGACAAATGGGACGGCAATGACGGCACCGGAGGCACCGTCACCGCCAGCAACAACCGGACCGGCTGGATGCTCGGCGCCGGTGTCGAATACGCGATCTGGCAGAACCTCTCGGCCAAGATCGAGTACAACTACCTGATGTTCAGCGGCGTCACGCCGTCATTCGCCACCGGCGGCGGGTTGACCGTCGCCGGCACCGGCGACGTCAGCCTCAAGACCCAAATCGTCAAGGCGGGCCTCAACTATCGCTTCAACGCGTTCTGATCAGCCCGACTTTGTCGGCAGGCCGGCGGCCTTCCATCCGAGGATGCCGCCGGCCAGATGCGCGTCATAGGGATAGCCGGCATCCTGCGCCGCCACCGACGCGGTGATGGAGCGGCGGCCGGAGCGGCAGGCGAAGACCACGCGCTTGCCCTGCGGATCGGGAATGGCGGTCGGATCGAAGGACGACAGCGGCACCAGCACGGCGCTCGGATACTGCTCGACGGCGGTTTCGTTGGGCTCGCGGACATCGACCAGCAGCATCGTCCCGGCCCGCACGCCCTCGGCCACTTCCTGCGGCGTGAGATTGGTTACCTCATCGGCGCGCGGCATTTCGTCGGCCATAACGCAACTCCTTCCATCGCGAGCGCCCTGTTTACCCGGTCTTTGAGCCGGCCGCACGCGCGTTTTTTAGCGCCGCTAGATGGTCACCTGCGTGCCGACCTCGACGACCCGCCCGGTCGGGATCTGGAAGTAGTCGGTGGCGTCGTTCGCGGTCCGCGACAGCGAGATGAACAGCCGGTCCTGCCAGCGCGGCATGCCGGATTGCGCCGCCGGTTTGAGCAGCCGCCGCGACAGGAAAAACGACGTCGACATGATGTCGAACTGCCAGCCGAGCTTGCGCGCCACGGCCAGCGCCTTGGGAATGTTCGGCTGCTCCATGAAGCCGAAGCGCAGCACGACGCGCGAGAAGGTCTCCCCCACTGGCTCCATGCGCACGCGCTCGGCGACGTCGACGCGCGGCGTGTCCGCCGTCTCGACGGTGAGGATGACGTTGTTCTCGTGCAGCACCTTGTAGTGCTTGAGGCTGTGCATCAGCGCCGTCGGCGCGAAGGCCGGATCGCCGGTGAGAAACACGGCCGTGCCCGGCACCCGCGCCGGCGGCTTCTTCTCGAGGCTGGCGACCAGCGTTTCCAGCGGAATCTCAAGCTTGCGCGTCTTCTGTACGAGCAGGCGGCTGCCGCGCCGCCACGTGTACATCAAGATCATCACCAGCGCGCCGAGCGCGAGCGGCATCCAGCCGCCCTCGAAAATCTTCAGCAGGTTGGCGGCGAGGAAGGTCAGGTCGATGAACAGGAACGGCAGCATCAGCGCCAGCGCGCCGGCAAGCGGCCACCGCCAGACCTTGTTGATGACGACGATCGCCATCAGCGCCGTCACCACCATCGTGCCGGTGACGGCGATGCCGTAAGCCGAGGCCAATGCGCTTGACGAGCGGAACAGCGCCACCAGCAGAAGAACGCCGAGCAGCAGCAGCAGGTTGATGCGCGGCATGTAGATCTGGCCCGACATTTCCTCGGACGTGTGGCGGATTTCCAGGCGCGGCAACAGGCCGAGCTGGATCGCCTGCCGCGTCAGCGAATAGGCGCCGGTGATCACCGCCTGGCTGGCGATCACCGTGGCGATGGTGGCGAGGATCACCATCGGCAGCAGCGCCCATTGCGGGTACATGAGGAAGAACGGACTGGCGATGGCCTTGGGGTCGGCGAGGATCAGCGCGCCCTGCCCCAGATAATTGATGGTCAGCGCCGGCAGCACCACGACCAGCCAGGCAAAGCGGATCGGCCCGCGTCCGAAATGCCCGAGATCGGCGTACAGTGCTTCCGACCCGGTCACCACCAGGAACACGGCGCCGAGGGTGAAGAAGCCGATGACGCCGTGATGCAGCAGGAAGTTGACGCCGTAATACGGGTTGAAGGCATAGAGCACGGTGAGGTTCTGCGCGATATGCACGAGGCCAGCGACGGCGAGCGCGGCGAACCACACCAGCGTCAGCGGCCCGAAGAACGCCGCCACCTTCGCCGTGCCGCGCGACTGCACGGCGAACAGCGCGATGAGGATGACGACGGTCAGCGGTACGACGTAATGCTCGAAGGCCGGGGCCACGACCTTCAGGCCCTCCACCGCAGACAGCACCGACAAGGCCGGGGTGATGATGGCGTCCCCATAGAACAGCGCGCCGCTGATGACGCCGAGCAGGATGACGAAGCCGCTGGTGCGGCCCAGCGCGCGCGAGGCCAAGGCCATGAGCGCCAGCGTGCCGCCCTCGCCGTTGTTATCGGCGCGCAGCAGGATGACGACATACTTGGCCGTCACCACCAGGATCAGCGCCCAGATGATCAGCGACAGAATGCCGAGGATCACGGTCTCGGTGACCGGGTTGCCTTCGCCAGCAGCGGCAATGACGGACTCCCTCAGCGCGTAAAGCGGGCTGGTGCCAATGTCGCCATAGACGACGCCGATGCTGCCTAGCGTCAAGGCCCAGAAGCCGGCATGGCCGCGCGCGGCGCCCTCAGCAGGCGAAACCGGCCCGCCGGGAGCAGACGTCGTGGAATGTGACATGCGAGGACCTGGAGTTTTTAGGCGAGGCGCGGAATTGCTATACTGGATCGACCCCGGCCTCCGTGAAGCCGGCCTTGTCGACGCGGCGGCAATTCAGCGCACCCACGTGATCATTGACTGACAAGCCGCCCGGCCAAGGACTTATACCAGGACGCGCACGCCGCCTAGACCGTTACCTGCGTACCAACCTCCACCACGCGCCCGGTGGGAATCTGGAAGAAGTCGGTGGCATCGCTCGCCGAACGCGCGAGCGCGATAAACAGCCGGTCTTGCCAGGTCGGCATGCCGGATTGCGCCGACGGCCGCAATGTCCGCCGCGACAGGAAGAACGACGTCGACATGATGTCGAACTGCCAGCCGTGCTTGCGCGCGATCGCCAGCGCCTTCGGCACGTTCGGCGTATCCATGTAGCCGAACTTCAGTGTCACCCGGGCAAAGTGCTCGGAAAGCGGCGTGAACTGCACGCGATCGGAATCCGGCACGCGCGGCGTGTCGCCGGTGACGATGGTGAGGATGACGTTGTGCTGGTGCAGAATCTTGTTGTGCTTGAGATTGTGCAGCAGCGCGGTCGGCGCGAAATCCGGATCGCTGGTCAGGAACACCGCGGTGCCGGGCACAATATGGGGCGGCTTTCGCTCGAGATTGTGCAGCAGCGTATCGACCGGCACTTCGGCGCGGCGCGTCTTGTTGAGAAGGATACCGGTGCCGCGCCGCCAGGTCAGGATGACCAGCACCATGGTGACGCCGAACAACAGCGGTAGCCAGGCGCCTTCGAACAGCTTGAGGAAGTTCGCGGAAAAGAAAGTCGCGTCCACCAGGAACAGCGGCAGGATGGCCAAGCCCGCTTGCCAGAGCTTCCACTTCCACAGCTTCCAGATGACAAAGAAGGCGAGCATGACGTCGACCACCATCGTTGTGGCCACCGCGATGCCGTAGGCCGACGCCAGCGCGCTCGAACTGCGGAACAGCCCCACCAGCAGCAGCACGCCGATAAGCAGCGATATCGTGACGCGCGGAATGTAGATCTGCCCGACATGCGAAGCCGACGTGTGCAGAATGGCGAGCCGCGGCAAAAGGCCGAGCTGGATCGCCTGGTGCACCAGCGAGTAGGCCCCCGTGATCACGGCCTGGCTGGCGATCACGGTCGCGGCCGTCGCCATGACGATCATCGGCACCAGGAACGCCTCCGGTACCAGCCGGTAGAACGGGTTCTCAATCGCCGCCGGATCGGCCAGCACCTTGGCGCCCTGCCCGAAATAATTGATGAGCAGCGCCGGCAGCACCAGACAAAGCCAAGCGGTCTGAATTGGTTTCTTGCCGAAGTGACCGAGATCGGCATAGAGCGCCTCGCCGCCGGTCACGACGAGAAACACCGCCCCCAGCGTGACCAGTCCGATGTGACCATGGGTCAAGAGGAACGACACTGCATAGGTCGGATTGAGCGCCAGAAGCACGTGCGGGTCTTCGTGAATATGCAGCGCGCCCGCGATCGCAATCGACACGAACCACACCACCATCACCGGACCGAAGAAAGCGGCGACCGTGGCGGTGCCGCGGCTTTGCGCGGCAAACAGCGCGACCAGGATGAACACCGTCAGCGGCGCCACATATTCGCTGAAAGCCGGGCTCGCGAGTTTGAGACCTTCGACCGCCGACAATACCGAAATCGCCGGCGTGATGACCGAGTCGCCGAGGAACATCGAGGCCCCGATCACGCCCAGGATCAGGATAAACGGCGTGCGCCGGCCGATGGCGCGGGTCGCCAGCGCCATGAGCGACAGCGTGCCGCCCTCGCCATTGTTGTCGGCATTCAGCAGAAGGAGGACGTATTTCAGCGTCACCGTGACGATGAGCGACCAGACGATCAGCGAAAGAACGCCGAGCACGATCGCCTGGGTGACGCCGTGCTCGCCACTGGCCGCCAGCGCCGCCTCGCGGAAGGCGTAGAGCGGACTGGTGCCGATGTCGCCATAGACGACGCCGACACTGCCCAGCGACAGCGCCCAGAAGCTCGGGTGCTTCACCACCTCGCCAGTGCTTGCGCTGGGTATTTCGGCTGACGTTGCCGGATCGCTCACACGAATTCTCGATCGCTTGCTGAGCCCGCGGCTGCGGACCGGAGGCGGGCTTATATCATTGCGGCGAGAGAGAGAATACCGTCCTTTGCTCACCGCCTGTTGACGGCGATCAAAGGCTGACCAGCCCGGATCGAGCGACCTTAGGGGGTCAAATTAGCCGGAATCGGCGGTTCTTCACGGATCAAGGTGATGGTCACGCGGCGATTCGGCGCCAGCGAGGGATTATCCGGGAACAACGGCTCGGTATCGGCCTTACCGGCGACCATGAAGAAATGGCCCGCTGGAACTCCTTCCGCGGCCAAGATCTGGCGCACGGTATTGGCGCGATCCGCCGATAGTTCCCACGGCCCATAGCCCGGCCGCGCCGGAATGAGTGTTGTGGCCGTATGCCCGGTTATGGCGATCCGGAACGGCATCGCCTTGAGCGCCGGCGCGATGCGCTGGACCAGCAACCGGGTGCGCTCAAAGGGCTCCTTCGAGCCCTCGGCGAACATCGAGCGGCCGTCCTGGTCGGTGATCTCGATGTTGAGGCCCTGCTTGGTCTCCTCCAGCATCACGTGCTTGGAAGCCTCGGTGATCTCCGGCATGCTTTGCAGCGCCTGGCGCAGCGAGGCGGCGGCCAGCGCGAATTTGCGGTCTTCCTGGAGCCGCGCGCCGTAGTTGCGGTTGAGCCCCTTCTCGTCCGGCGCAGGCGTCGGCGACGCATCCTT
>JAHCKF010000016.1 GCA_026125925.1 Pseudolabrys sp. | reverse complement strand
GACGCGGCCGCGGCTGGCAACGTCTAGGCCGCTGATGGCGCGCAACATCGTCGATTTGCCGCAGCCGGAGCCGCCGACGATGGCAACGATCTCGCCCGGCGCCACCGTGAAGCTGACGGCCTCGAGCGCGTGCACGTTGTTGGGATATGTTTTGCCGACGTCTTCGAGTTGCAGCATGTCAGCGCTCCGCGCCGCGGCCGAAGCGATCTTCCCAGCGCAGGAACGGCGCGGCAAGACCGACGATCAGCCAGTCGGTGATCTTGCCGATGACGGCGAAAGCGACGATGGCGGCAACGATCTGCGCCGGCTTGCCGAGTTGCTGGCCGTCGACCAGCAGGAAGCCGAGGCCTTCGGAGGCGCCCATGAACTCGGCGGCGACGACGAACATCCAGCCGAGGCCGAGCCCGGAGCGCAGCGCGATGACATAAGCCGGCAGCACCGCCGGCATCAGGATTCGCCGCACCATCTCGAAGCCCGACAGGCGGAAGGCGCGGCCGACCTCGACGATCTTGCGGTCGACCGACATCACCGCGCCCATGACGCCGAGATAGACCGGGAAGAAGACGCCGACGGCGATCAGCGTGATTTTCGACGCCTCGAATATACCGAGCCACAGAATGAACAGCGGCACCCAAGCGATCGAGGGGATGGCGCGCAGAGCCTGGATGGTCGGATCGAGCAGGCGGAAAAGGCCGACCGAATAGCCGGTCAGCGCACCGAGAAGCGTGCCGGCGACGACGCCGAGGCCGAAGCCGGCGGCGACGCGGGCGACCGTCGCCAGCGCATGACGTTGCAATTCGCCGGTGGCTGCCAGCTCCGCGAAGGTGGCGTAAATCACCGATGGCGGCGGCACGAGGCGGCCGTTCGACCAGCCCCAGCGCACCGCGAATTCCCAGAGCACCGCTGCCACCACCGGGATGATCAGCCCGATCAGCGGCGTGAGATAACGCGACGAAGCCGACCGCGTTTTCACGCGGCCGGCCTCGGTGGTTTTGATGGTCGCACTCATCGTTACAGAAGACATCAATCCGCCCGTCTAAGGCAACCGGGACGTTACGCCCGGCGTGCCGTCAGTTCGTGGCCGGGACGTACTGGTCGTCGACCAGTTCGTTGAGCGCCTTGGCGACGTCGATGTCCTTCTTCAGAACGCCGGCCTCCTGCAGCGCCAGACCGGCGGCGAGGATGGTGTCGCGCTGCGCCTTGCCGATCTTGCCGTTCGACAGGTCGGTGCGCTCGCGCAACTGCTTCTCGACGACATTCTTCGGCAGTTTGGTGGCGGCGATGAAACTCGCTTCCAGTTCGTCAGGATGCGCCACCGCATATTTGCGCGCCGTCTCGTAGACGGCGAGGACGCGCTTGACGAGGTCCGGATGATCCTTGGCGAATTCCTCGCGGACATTGAGGATGCCGTAGGTGTTGGCGTCCGCGTCACGGTAGAACAGTTTGGCGCCGTCGCGAATCTCGGCCTGCGCCATCATCGGATCGAGACCGGCCCAGGCATCGACATCGCCGCGGATCAGGGCGGTGGCGCCATCGGGATGTTGCAACAGGACGGGTTGAATATCCTTCTCGGTCAGTCCCGCCTTCTGCAAGGCGCGCACGAGGAAGATGTGCGGATCGGTGCCGCGCGTCACGGCGACGCGCTTGCCCTTGAGATCGGCGACCGACTTGATCGCCGTGTCCTTGCGGGTGACGAGCGCCGTCCACTCCGGTTTCGAATACACATAGATGGCGCGGATCGGGTTGCCGTTGATGCGGCCGACCAGAGCGGCCGAGCCGGCCGTCGAGCCGAAATCGATCGAGCCGGCGTTGAGGAATTCCAGAGCCTTGTTGGAGCCGAGCGTCTGCACCCAGCGGATCGAGATGCCGTCCTTGGCGAATTCCTTTTCGAACCAGCCCTTGTCCTTGATCAGCATCGACACCGGGTTGTAGGTCGCCCAGTCGATGCGCAATTCTTTTGGCTTGTCGGCGGCGTGGGCAAAGGACCCTACCCCCACCGCAAGCGCCAACGCGATCAGCCCGCGCCGTGACAACAAACTCATACCAGCCTCCCCGTAGCCCGACAGCGGCACCCGCTCGCTGCGATGTTTTTATTCTATACGGGGGCGTAAACAGTGGGTCAAAAGCATATTTTGTTCTATTTATTGAACATAAATGGAAAATAATACCACCATATCTCCTGTGAGGGGACAATGACTATCTTTCCGCGGGGCCGGTGACTTCGCCTGCGCCCTCCGCTATCCGGATGACCCCATGGCCTCTCTCGATCTCGAGCGCGATTCGACCAAATCCGCGGCGGCACCCTCACGCGCCGGCGGCGAGCTGCTCGATCGCAGTGCCATTCTCGCCGACCTCGACGAGCTCGCCAAAAGCAAGCGCGGCAACGACGTCGAGATGCGCACGGCGCTGGCGCAGCGCCTGAAGACGGCGCTCAACGAAGGCCGCGACATGGCCGAGCGCCTGCTGCTCAAGGATCGTCATGGCCGGCGCTGCGCCGAGCGCATCTGCCGGATGGAAGACGAGATCATCGGCATCCTCTACGACTTTGTGCGCAAGCATCTCTATCCGTCGGAGAACCCGTCGGAGACCGAGCACATGGCCATCGTGGCCACCGGCGGCTACGGCCGCGGCTTTCAGGCGCCGGGCTCGGACATCGATCTGTTGTTCCTGCTGCCCTACAAGCAGACCGCCTGGGGCGAGTCGGTCGCCGAGGCAATCCTGTACGCGCTGTGGGACACCGGGCTGAAGGTCGGCCACGCCACCCGCTCGGTCGACGAGTGCATTCGCCAGGCCAAGGCGGACATGACCATCCGCACCGCCCTGCTCGAGGCGCGCTTCCTGCTCGGCGACCGCAAGTTGTTCGACGAACTGGTGACGCGTTTTGACGCCGACGTGGTGCGCAACACCGCAGCGCAATTCGTCGCCGCCAAGCTGACCGAGCGCGAGGAGCGCCATCGCCGCAGCGGCCAGTCGCGCTATCTGGTCGAGCCGAACGTCAAGGACGGCAAAGGCGGCCTGCGCGACCTGCACACTCTGTTCTGGATCGCCAAGTACGTCTACCGCGTGCGCGAACCCGAGGAGCTGATGAAGCGCGGCGTGTTCGACGAGCAGGAGTACGAGACCTTCCGCCGCTGCGAGGATTTCCTGCTCTCGGTGCGTTGCCACCTGCACTTCATCACCGGACGCGCCGAGGAGCGCCTGTCGTTCGATCTGCAGCGCGAAATCGCGGTGCGCCTTGGCTACACCGACCATCCCGGCCAGCAGGATGTCGAGCGCTTCATGAAGCACTACTTCCTGGTCGCCAAGGACGTCGGCGACCTGACCGCTATTTTGTCGGCCGAACTCGAGGACAGCCACGCCAAGGGCGCCCCGGTGCTGAGCCGCGTGATGGCGAAGCTGCGGCCGGTGAAGCGCAAGACGCTCGGCGACAACAAGGAATTCATCGCCGAGAACAACCGCATCCATTGCGCCAGCGCCACCGTATTCAAGCGCGACCCGGTCAACCTGATCCGCATCTTCTATCTGGCGCAGAAGCACAATCTCGCTTTGCACCCGGACACGATGCGCGAGATGACGCGGTCGCTGAAGCTGATCGACGCCCGGCTGCGCGAGAACGAGGAAGCCAACGAACTGTTCCTCGACATCCTCACCTCGAAAAACGATCCGGAAACCGTGCTGCGCCGGATGAACGAGACCGGCGTGCTCGGCCGCTTCGTTCCCGCCTTCGGCAAGGTGGTGGCGATGATGCAATTTAACATGTACCACCACTACACGGTGGACGAGCATCTGCTGCGCTGCATCGGCGTGCTGTCGGAGATCGAGCACGACACCAGCAAGGACACGCCGCTCTCCAACGAACTCGTCCAGAAGATCAAGCCAGCGAGCCTGCGACTGCTTTATGTCGCCGTGTTCCTCCACGACATCGCCAAGGGCCGGCCGGAAGACCACTCCGTCGCCGGCGCACGCCTGGCCAAAAGGTTGTGCCCGCGGCTCGGCCTGTCAGCCGCCGATACCGCCACGGTGTCCTGGCTCATCGAGCAGCATCTGGTGATGTCCAGCGTCGCGCAGTCGCGCGACCTGTCGGACCGCAAGACGATCGAGAACTTCGCCGCCGTGGTCCAGTCCGTCGAGCGGCTCAAGCTGCTCACCATCCTCACCACCGCCGATATCAAAGCGGTCGGCCCCGGCGTCTGGAACGGCTGGAAGGCGCAGCTCATCCGCACGCTGTATTTCGAAACCGAACCGGCGCTGACCGGCGGTTTCTCCGAGGTCAACCGGGCGCAACGCGTCGCCATGGCCCAGGAAGAATTCCGCGAGACCATGCTGGCGCGGCAATGGCCGGCCGAGCGCGTCGATTCGCATATTGCGCATTTGTATCCGGCCTACTGGCTGAAGGTCGACCTGCCGCACAAGATCGAGCATGCCGATCTCGTGCATGCGGCGAAGGAGACCGGGAAAAATCTGGCGACGGCCATCCGCTTCGACACCGAGCGCGCCGTCACCGAACTGACCGTGCTCGCGCCCGACCATCCATGGCTGCTGTCGATCATCGCCGGCGCCTGCGCCATGGCCGGCGGCAACATCGTCGATGCGCAGATCTTCACTACCACCGACGGCCAGGCGCTCGACACCATCTCGCTGTCGCGCGAGTTCGACCGCGACGAGGACGAACAGCGCCGTGCCGGCCGCATTGCCGAGTCGATCGAAAAGGCGTTGCGCGGCGAATTGCGGCTGCCCGACGTCGTCGCCAAGCGGACGCCGCCGAAAGGCCGCATCAAGGCTTTCGCCGTCGAGCCGAACGTCGACATCAATAACCAGTGGTCGCACCGCTACACGATGATCGAGGTCACCGGCCTCGACCGTCCCGGCCTGCTCTACGAACTGACCGCGACTCTGTCGAAGCTCAACCTCAACATCGCCTCGGCGCATGTCGCGACCTTCGGCGAGCGCGCGGTCGACGTGTTTTATGTCACGGACCTGATGGGCGCGCAGATCACGTCGGCGACCCGGCAGGCCGCCGTCAAACGCGCGCTGATTGCCCTATTCACGCGGCCTGAGGCAAAGTCGAGCCGCGGCGCGGCTTGAGCTTGCTCGCGCCGCACCGACGACCACGCGGCACTGGATTTCCGCCATGATGATGGCTCCGGCAGTCTGCAAATCCGGTGTGATGGCCGCCGCCATCATATTGGCCTCGCCCGGCGCGAACGCCGCCTCGCCGCCGCCGGAAACGCGCGCGACCATCCATTATTCGATCTCGATGGTGGGGGTACCGATCGGCCATATCACCTGGGCAATGGATCTCAGCGCTCGTGCTTATCAGGCATCGGCCAGCGGCCGGGCGAGCGGCGCCTTGAGCATTCTGGTCAACGGCGAGGGCCGCGTCTCCACCCAGGGAACGATCAATGGCGATCAGGTCGCACCGAATTTCTTCTCGTCGAACGTCACCGACGACGGCGAAACCACCGGCCTGCAGATGATCTTCGAGAACGGCAACGTCAAGACGCTGCGGGCGGATGAGCCGAGCGACAAGAGCAAGCGCATTCCGGTGCGCGACGAAGACAGGATCAACGTCACCGATCCGCTCAGCGCCATGCTCATCGCCGCGCCCGACGGTGAGACGCCGTTGTCGCCGGCGCGCTGCGAGCGGAGCTTGCCCGTTTTCGATGGCCAGCGCCGCTACGACCTCAACCTGTCGTTCAAACGCATGGACAAGCTGAAGCTGGACCGTGGCTACAGCGGACCGGTGCTGGTTTGCGCGGTGGTGCTGCGCCCGATCGCCGGTTATCGGCCGGACAGCCTGCTGGTGAAATATGTCGGCGGCCGCCCGGGCATGGAGATCTGGTTCATGCCGGTTGGCGGCGCGCCGGTCATCGCGCCCGGCCGGTTGAAGATGCCGACGGGCATCGGCACGCTCGAAATCGAGGCCGACCGGATGGACTGGACGACAGCGAGGCCAGCGGCGCCCGCTCCGATCCAGAAATAGGGTCAGCTCGCGCGAGAGCGGTCCAGCGCGCGCAGCTCTCTTTCGATCGTTCTGGCGGTCTTGTTGAGCGCCTCGGCAACTTCGGCTTCGCGCCGCGGGCCCAGCCGGTTGCGAATGGCCGAAAGTGTCAGCGCTCCGGTCGGCTCATCGTTCCGGCCTCTGATCCAGGCGGAAATCGATCTCGTACCGGCCACGAGGCCTACATCGCGCAAATTGTAGCCGATGCGACGCGCGGTGAGAATCTGGTTGAGCGCTGCCGTCGCGTTGACGCGATAAGCCTGAAGCCTCGTCTCATTGGCCAGAATAATCTTGCGAGATTCCCGCATTGGCATCGCGGCGAGAATGGCAATACCCGCACTGCTCACGCCCAGCGGACGTCGCGCACCGATTTCAATCGACAGCACCTGAATGGGATAGCTGCCGATCCGCCGCGCGACACACAAGGTATCGAGCCCGGTGCGCGCCGTCAGAAACAGCGTGTCACCGAGCAGCTTGGAGAGTTGCGACAGGTAAGGCTCCGCCGCGACGAGAAGCTTGGAGCGCGACTGCCGTGCCAGTGCGAGCTCGGGGACCTGCTGGCCGATCGCGTAGCGGCCGGTCCCTTCGTTCTGTTCGACGATGCCTTCGTCGATCAGCGCGTGAATGATGCGGTGAGCGGTCGGCCGCGTGAGACCGGTGGAACGAGTCACCTCGCTGAGCGGCACACCTTGCTCGCGGCCCGCCGCCAGGATGCGCAACACCGAGACGGCACGGCGGATCGCCTGCGCGCCCGGCCGCGGCGCCGATTTCGCCTGCCGTCCCTGCTTTTCCGCGCCTGCCACGGCATAATTCCTCTACGGCACGCGTCCACATTATGGTCATATCCGCCGGATTTCCATCGATTTCGTGACCGCGGCAGCGATAGTGCCCGACGTCGAATTCATCGGCCGCCGGCCGATGCACACACAACCAAGATTGGCGGGCAGCGTCTCAGCCAACGTATATCCCGGAGGGAACAATGCGAATTCTGCTCAGCGCGTGCCTCGCTCTCGTGACGATTCTGACAACCCCGGTTCTGGCGCAGCAGTGGCCGACCAGAAGCGTGCGGCTGATCGTGCCGTACCCGCCGGGTGGCAACGTCGATAGCGCGGCGCGTATCGTTGCCGACAAGCTGCAGGAAGCGACGGGACAACCTTTCGTCGTGGAGAACAAGGCGGGCGCGGGCGGCCTGGTGGCCGGCGAATACTTCAAGAAATCCGATCCGGATGGCTACACGTTTTTCGTCGGCGCCAACGGACCGGTGCTGTTTGCGCCCCTGATCGCGGGTCGTGAAGCCTATAACTGGCGTCTTGACTTCATACCGATCACCACGATTTCAATGACGCCAATCGTATTGGAAGTGAATCCCGCCGTGCCGGCCAAGAACCTGGCCGAACTGCTGGCGCTGGCGCGCAAGGAGCCGGGCAAGTTGACCATGGCGTCGCCCGGTATCGGCACCTCGAACCACCTGCTCAGCGAGCTCATGCAATCGAGCCTGAAACTGCAGTGGGTCACCGTCCAGTATCGCGGCAACGCACCGGCGACCAATGATCTGATCGGCGGCCAGGTGCAGTTCGCCTTCGACCAAATTTCGGTCGCGCTTCCGTTCATCACCAGCGGCAAGGTGCGAGCTCTCGCGGTCACCAGCCCGAAGCGCACCGTCTGGCTGCCCGACGTGCCGACATTCGCGGAGTTGGGCTACAAGGATTTCAACGCCCAGACATTCACAGGCATCTTCGCGCCGGCCAAAACCCCGGAGCCTATTGTGAACAAGATGCATGATCTTATGGCCAAAGTCCTGAGCGACCCGACGGTCAAGGATCGCTTCAACAAGATCGGCGCCGAGGCGACGGTCATGAGTCGCGTGGACTTCAAAAGGTATCTCGAAGATGAAGACGGCAAATGGGTTCCCATCATCAAGCGCATCAACATCAAGGCCCAATAGCGTGCGACGCGGAAGACCGGCTGACAGTCTTAAGGGTGTTTGATGCGTATTGACCCGTCCGAACTCGGCGCCGAGCAGGCCTACCGTTTGCTGACCGGCATCGTGGTGCCGCGGCCGATCGCCTGGGTATCGTCACTATCCGAAACCGGAAGCGTCAACCTCGCGCCCTTCAGCACCTTCACATTCGTCTCGCCCAAGCCGCCGATGCTGGCCTTCAGCGTCGGTCGGCGCGGCGGCGTCTACAAGGATACGGCGCGCAACATCCTCAGGTCGGAGGAATACGTCGTTCACATCGCGAATACCGCTCTTCTCGACGCCGTGCATGAAAGCTCGATCGAGTTCGAGCCGCACATCAGTGAAGTGGACCACCTCAATCTAAAGACCGCGCCGAGCGAACGCGTCGCCCCGCCGCGGCTGCTGGACGCGCCGATCGCCATGGAATGCCGCATGCGGCAATGCCTGGAATTCGGCGACACGCGGAGCCGGCTGATCGTCGGCGAAGTCCTCGTCTTTCACATCCGCGACGGCTTGGTCGAGAACGGCAAGCTCGACACCGCGGCGCTCGACCCGATCGCGCGCATCGCCGGGCCGCGTTACGCGCGGCTCGGCGAGATCATCACGATGAAGTCGGTTTTTCAGACTCCGAAGTCCGTGCCGCAACCCTGAGAGCGGGCGGGCGGCCGCGCGCCGCCTGCGACGACGAACGATCACCGGAATATGTCATCATGCGTCTTTTGAGTTATCTGATCGGCGGCAAACCGCGCTATGGCGCGGTGAGCGGCGACGGCGTCATCGATCTGAGCGACAGGATCGGCGAACGGTTTCCCGATCTCCGCAGCCTGATTGAGCGCGAGGGGCTCAACGAGGCCCGCTCTGCGATCGCCGGCCAAAAGCCCGATCATGCCCTCGCCGGCCTGACCTTGCTGCTGCCGATACTCCAGCCGGAGAAGCTCTGGTGCATCGGCGTCAACTACAAGGATCGCAACGCCGAATACAAGGACGGCTCCGACCTGCCCAAGTATCCGAGCCTGTTCGTGCGCAGTCCGTCGTCGATCGTCGGCTCCGGCCAACCGATCGAAAAGCCGCGGGTGTCCGATCAACTTGATTACGAGGGTGAACTGGTCCTCGTCATCGGCAAGGCGGGGCGCCATATTTCGCGGGAAAATGCCTGGCAGCACATCTTCGGTATGACATTGTGCAACGAAGGCAGCGTGCGCGACTGGCTGCATCACGGCAAATTCAATGTGACCCAAGGCAAGAACTTCGACCGCTCCGGCAGTGTCGGCCCCTGGATCGTCACCGCCGACGAACTCGATCCGCGCAGCGCCCACGACATCGTCACGCGCGTCAATGGCGAGGTCCGCCAGCAGGACTCGACCGAACGGCTCATCTTCACGTTCGACTATCTGATCGCCTATCTGTCGACCTTCGCCACGCTGAAGCCCGGCGACATGATCGCCACCGGCACGCCGACCGGCGCTGGCGCGCGCTTCACGCCGCCGCGATGGCTCAGGCCGGGCGACGTCGTGGAAGTCGAATCGAGCGGCATCGGTATCCTGCGCAACACCGTCGTCGCCGAAGGCTGAAGCCATATGCTCGATCCGAAGACCATCGATGACCTTGCGCGCCGCCTCCAGGAGGCCGGGCGCAGCAAGACGCTGATCCCGATGTTCACGCGGGACTACCCGGACCTGACAATCGACGACGCTTATGCGATCCAGCGGGCCTGGACGCGCATGCAGACGGAAAGCGGCCGCGTCATCAAGGGTCACAAGATCGGCCTGACGTCGAAGGCAATGCAGAATGCGGTCGGTATCGCCGAGCCGGATTATGGCGTGCTGTTCGACGACATGTTCCATGCCGACGGCAGCGCGATTCCCTTCGAGCGCTATCACGCGCCGCGTATCGAGGTGGAACTCGCCTTCATCCTGAAGACGCCGCTGAAGGGGCCGGACTGCACTTTGTTCGACGTGCTGGACGCGACCGCGTATGTCAGCCCGGCCCTCGAAATCCTCGAAACGCGCATGCACCGCGTCGATCCGGAGACCGGCACGACACGCAAGGTGATGGACACGATTTCCGACAACGCCGCAAACGCCGCGCTGGTTATCGGCGGCCGGCCGCTCCGGCCGATGGACACCGATCTGCGCTGGATCAGCGCGCTCCTGTTCCGCAACGGTCAGATCGAGGAGACCGGCGTTGCCGCCGGCGTGCTCAATCATCCGGCTAATGGCGTCGCCTGGCTGGCCAACCGCCTGGAGCCCCAAGGCGAACACCTGGCGGCCGGCGAAGTTGTCCTGGCCGGTTCGTTTACCCGGCCGGTCGATATCCGCAAGGGCGACACGTTCCACGCGGACTATGGGCCGTTCGGCTCGGTGTCCTGCCACTTCAGGTGAGAGCAAAGCCCATGAGCCGCCGCAAAAGTATCTACGTGAAAGGGTTCAAGCACGTGAACCCGATCCCGAACGCCTGCCGCATCGACAATCTCCTGATGTCGGGCGTCATTCTCGGACGAGATCCTGAGAGCGGCGCGATGCCGGCGACGCTCGAGGAACAGTGCGCCTTCATGTTCGGCCATATGAAGGCCATCGTCGAAGCCGGCGGCGGCACCACCGACGACATCATTCGTATGACGGTGTGGCTGAAAGACCGCTCCCAGCGCGGCCCGGTCAATGCCGAGTGGCTCAAGATGTTCCCGGACGAACAGACACGACCGGCACGCCATTCGCTGCAGATGGATATGGAAGGCGGCGCACTTGTTCAATGCGATTTCACCGCCGTCATCAGGTGAGAAGATAATGCCCAACTACCTGCCGTTCGATCCCAACCCGCGCCGCCCTCAAGTGCTGCCGCCGCCGAAGACCTGCGACAGCCAGTTTCACGTGCTCGGGCCGAAGGAGCGCTATCCGGTCCGGCCAGGCGCGGCTTACGAAATGCCGACGGCGACCTGGGAAGCGGCGCTGCGTGTTCATAGCGCCCTCGGCATCGAGCGCGGTGTCATCGTCCAGACGACCACCTATGGCGCCGACCATTCCGTCGTACTCGATGCGCTCGATGCCATGGGGCCCAACTATCGCGGCTGCGCCAACGCGCTCGTCTTCGCTGAAGCGGACGATGCCTATCTCGCCAAGCTGCACGATGCCGGTGTGCGCGGCGCGCGCTTCAGCTTCCGCAAGGAACTCGGCGCGGTGCTGTCGGACTCCGAGTTCGACCGGGCTATCGCGCGCATGCGCGAACTGGGCTGGTACGCCAAGGTGCAGCCGGAGAAGGACGGCATCATCAGCAGCGTTGCCAAATATGAAGCGCTCGACATACCGGTGCTGATCGACCATATGGCGCGTCCCGATCCGACCCTCGGCATGAACGATCCTAATCTTCGCAAGATGCTGGAGTTGCTGGCCAAGGGTAATTTCTGGGTCATGCTGTCGCTCGGCGAGAAGACGTCGAAAGCGGGCCGGCCCTGGGACGACGTCATTCCGATCGCGCGCGCTTACATCGAAGCGGCCCCCGATCGTTGCGTCTGGGCCAGCGACTGGCCGCACCCGGTCTCGGTGGTGCAGCCTCCCAATGACGCCGACCTGCTGGAGCTGTTCTATCGCTATGCGCCGGATGCCGCGGAGCGCGATCGGATCCTGGTGACAAATCCGGCGAAGCTGTTCGGCTTCCAGTCCTGAAATAGACGATATTACATATACTTAGCCGTAAGGCGGGCACCTGCTGAACGACATCAGAAGTGGGCAAAAAGACTAAATTTTTACGGCCCCTTAAACCGCCCCGCTTAGCTTGACCGCGTGGGGATCGGCCGCCTTGTCGGCGGCCGGCGGTTTTGCGTTTGGGTCGCGTCATGGCGTCGGGACGAGGACAATCGGGCGGACGCCGCGAGCCGGTGTTCGATGCATCGCCCGAAGTGCGCGTGGCGCCGGCCGACCGGCCGTCGGGCGGCGGAGCGCGGCGGCCCTCATCGAAGAAAAAGAAAAGCCGCAAGTCGCGCCGGCCGAAGCGCTCGCTGATCGGCCGCTTGGCTTACTGGTCCGTCGTCGCCGGCCTCTGGCTCGTCGTCGGCGTCGTCGGCACCGTTGCCTATGTCGGCGCGCATCTGCCGCCGATCCAGTCACTGGAAATTCCCAAGCGCCCCCCCACCATCCGCATGCTCGATGTCACCGGCCGCGAATTCGCGCGCCGCGGCGACATGGCGGGTGAAGTGCTGTCGCTGAAGGAAATGCCGCCCTACGTGCCGAAGGCCTTCGTCGCCATCGAGGACCGGCGCTTCTACGACCACTTCGGCGTCGATCCGATCGGCATCGCCCGCGCCGCGGTCGCCAACATCCTGCATCGTGGCGTCGCGCAAGGCGGCTCGACGCTGACGCAGCAGCTCGCCAAGAACCTGTTCCTCACGCAGGAACGGACGATGACGCGCAAGCTGCAGGAAGCGCTGCTCGCCGTCTGGCTGGAGCAGAAATTCACCAAGACGCAGATACTCGAGCTTTATCTCAACCGCGTCTATTTCGGCGCCGGCGCCTATGGCATCGAGCAGGCCTCGCAGCGCTATTTCGACAAATCGGCAAAGCAGATCAATGTCGCCGAAGCCGCCCTGCTCGCCGGTCTGGTCAAGTCGCCGTCGCGCCTGGCGCCGACCCGCAATTACAACGCTGCGGAAAAACGCGCCCGCATCGTGCTGGCGGCCATGTCCGAACTGCATTTCATTTCGTCCGCCAACGAGAAGCAGGCGATCGCCTCGCCGCCGCGCATCGTCGCCCAGGCGAACAACGGCTCGGGCAATTACGTCGCCGACTGGGTGATGGATGCGGTCAACGATTCCATCGGCCATGTCGAGGAAGACGTCGTCGTGCAGACGACCATCGACGCCGCGTTGCAGGCCGACGCCGAGAAGGCCGTGGCCGCCGAATTCGCCAAGACCGCCAAGGGTGGCGCCTCGCAGACCGCGCTGGTGTCGATGACGCCGGACGGCGCCGTGCGCGCGCTGATCGGCGGCCGCGACTATGCCGAAAGCCAGTTCAACCGCGCGGTCGATGCCAAGCGCCAGCCCGGATCGGCCTTCAAGCCCTTCGTGTATCTCACAGCGCTGGAGCGCGGCCTGACGCCGGACACGGTGCGCGTCGATGGCCCGATCAAGATCAAGGGCTGGCAGCCGGAGAACTACGAGCACAAGTATCAGGGGCCGGTGACGCTGACGCGGGCGCTCGCCATGTCGCTCAACACCGTGTCGGTGCGGCTGACGATGGAGGTCACGCCGATGGCGGTGATCCGCACAGCGCACCGGCTCGGCATCTCCTCGAAGCTGGAACCGAACGCGTCGATTTCGCTCGGCACCTCGGAAGTGTCGCCGCTCGAATTGACCGGGGCCTACGCCACCTTCGCCAATGGCGGCTACGCGGTGATGCCGCATGTCATCGAACGCATCAGCACCACCGCCGGCAAGGTGCTCTATGTGCGCAACCGGCAGGCGCTCGGCCGCATCGTCGATGCCCGCTACATCGGCATGATGAACCAGATGATGCAGGAGACGCTGACCATCGGCACGGCGCACAAGGCCGAACTGCCGGGCTGGCCCGCCGCCGGCAAGACCGGCACCAGCCAGGATTTCCGCGACGCCTGGTTCGTCGGCTACACCGCGCATCTCGTCACCGCGGTCTGGCTCGGCAACGACGACAACACGCCGATGAAGAAGGTGACCGGCGGCAGCCTGCCGGTCGAGATCTGGAGTCGCTATATGCGCGACGCACATCAGGGCGTGCCGGTCGCCGGTCTGCCGAGCGTGCCATCCACCGGCTTCTTCGGCGGGCTGTTCGGCGGCGGCGATGCCGCGCCGCCCCCGCCGCCGTCGCAGGGCGTGCCGATGTCGCAGGCGCCGGTGCCGCCCGGTTCGGTGCCGATGGCCAATGCCGAGCGGCAGACCGCCGGCAGCGGCAGCCTCGATGGCTGGCTGCTCAACAATCTGTTCGGCAGCCGGCGCTAGCCCGCGCCACGGTCTATTTGTGGTGATGCAGCGCGGCGTTGCGCTTGCGCAGATCGCGCGTCGCCACCCAGATGACGAGGGTCGCCACGCCCATGAAGGCCACACCGGCAGCGAGCGGCCAGGCATCGTGACCCAGCAGCAAGCCGACCATCGCACCGCAGATGGCGGCCAGAGTCTGCTGCACGAAACCGAACAATGACGACGCCGCGCCAGCGCGCTCGGGAAACGGCGTCAGCGCGCCTGCGATCGACTGCGGCAGCACCATGCCGAGTCCGGCGAGATAGACCGACACCGGAATGACGATGGACAGCGACGATGCACTGCCGATGGCGACCGAGGCCACCATCCCGAGACCGCCGACGGCAGCGCACGCACCGCCGACACCCAGCACACCGTCCAGACCGAGCTTACCGACGATGCGCGCGGCGATGAACGAGCCGATGAGAAAGCCGCTGGAGCCGATGGCGAAGACGAAGCCGAACTGGAACGGCGTCAGGCCATAGAGTCCCTGCAGCACGAAGGCGGCCCCCGACAGCCAGGCAAACAGCCCGGCATAAATCGTCGAGCACATGGCGAGATAGGCAAGATATACGGGGTTGCGCGCGACGATGCGATACGACGCCCAGATCGACGCCATCGAGATGCGCTCCGCGGCGCGCTGCTTGAGCGTCTCCGGCAACAGGAACCAGACGACGGCGACCATCGCCGCACCGGCCACGGACTGCGTGACGAAGATACCGCGCCAGCCGAAGGCCGATTGCATGATACCGCCGACGACAGGCGCCACCACCGGCGCCAAAGCCATGACCGCGCCGATCACCGACATTTCGCGGCCGGCGCGGTTGCCGGAAAACAGGTCGCGCACCACGGCGCGCGCCAACACGATGCCACCCGAGCCGCCGATCGCCTGAACGAAGCGCGCGGCGATCAGCGTCTCGATACTCGGCGCTACCGCGCACAATATTGTCGCCACGAAATAGATCGTCATCGCGCCGATCAGCACCGGCTTGCGGCCGTGCCGGTCGGACACCGGGCCGTAGACGATCTGGCCGACAGCGAAGCCGATGAGATAAGCCGAGATGGTAAGCTGCACCTCGGCGGTCGAGGCCGACAGTTTCTGCGCAATGTCGGGCAACGACGGCAGGTACATGTCGGTGGTCAGCGGCCCGATGGCGCTGAGCGCGGAAAGCAGCAGCGTCAGCGCAAAGGTGCCGGGGACGAGCATGAAATTTTCCTACCCCGTCATGGCCGGGCATAGCCCGCCGAAGACGGGCGTGAACGCCCTTTTGTCCCGGCCATCCACGCCTTTGTTTGGGGCCCGAGACGTGGATGCCCGGCACAAGGCCGGGCATGACGGAGTACTATAGAATGCGCTGTCGAATGGCTAGCCTTCCGCGCCATAGCGATGCAGTTCGGCGCCATGTGCATCGAGCCAGGCCTTGGCCCGCTTGAAGTCCGGGCAGATGCGCTCGACCTGACGCCAGAAGGCGCGGCTGTGGTTCATCTCGACGAGATGCGCGGCCTCGTGGGCCGCGAGGTATTCGAGCACGAAAGGCGGCGTCAGGATCAGCCGCCAGGAATAAGACAGCACGCCGGTGGTCGAGCACGACCCCCAGCGGCTCGACTGGTCGCGCACCGACACGCGGCGCAGCACGACGCCGAGCGCCGCAGCGGCGCGGCGGCTGGCGAGCGTGAGATCGTGCCGCGCCTCCTTCTTGAGGTAGTCGTGAACACGCCGGGCGATGTGCGGCTTGTCGCCGGCAACACACAGCAGCATCGCGCCGTCGTCACCGGCTTCCGTCCATACCGTGCCTCGCGCATGCGGGCGATGCACCACGCGATGCGGCACGCCGCGCAGCGGAATGGTCGAGCCGTCGGCGAACGGCACCGGCACCGGTAGACGCGCCAGCCGCGCCGCCATCCAGGCGCCATGCTTCTCGGCGAATTCGCGCGCCTGTTTAAGGCTGCCGCGCGGCGGGATGGTCAGAACCACTTCGCGGGTCGCCGACTGGATGCGCAAGGTGTAGCGCCGCGCCTTGGCGTTGCGCTTGAGCTGCACCGGGATCACTTCCTGCTCGAAGGCGACCGTGATCATCGACGGCTCGCTGGCGCGGCGGATGAACAAGGCGCGAAGAGGAAGGGACATTGGGAGGCGAGCCGGCATCAGGGAATCGGTCGGCTGTCACTCTGGCACAGCACAGGCCCGGTCGTCATTCCGGCAGGGTCCGAAGGACCGGAGCCGGAATCCAGCGGCGGATGAGGATGTGGCTGGATTCCGGGTTCGTGCCTTCAGCGCGCCCCGGAATGACGGAAATGGTTACGCCCGCTTCTTGCCGCCGCCGTGGCCACCATTGTGCGACAGCATGAAGTCGGCAATGCGCGGCTGAATCTCGGAGCGGAAGCGCGAGCCGTTGAACACGCCGTAATGGCCGACGCCGTTCTGCACGTAGTGCACCTTGTCCTCGGCCGGGATGTTCGGGCACAGCCGATGCGTCGCCTCGGTCTGGCCGAGACCGGAAATATCGTCGAGCTCGCCCTCCACGGTCATCAGCGCGACGCGGCGTATCTTACCGGGATCGACCGGCAGGCCGCGATGCGTCATCGTGCCGTTCGGCAGCGCGTGCTTGATGAACACGGTATCGACCGTCTGCAGATAGAACTCGGCCGACAGGTCCATGACGGCGAGATATTCGTCGTAGAACTCGCGGTGCTTCTGCGCCGAGTCGCCGTCGCCCTTCACCAGATGCGAGAACAGGCTGCGATGCGCCTCGAGATGGCGGTCGAGGTTCATGCTCATGAAGCCGGAGAGCTGCAGGAAACCGGGATAGACGTCGCGCATGAAGCCGGGATGCGGGAACGGCACCTTGGTGATGACGTTGCGCTGGAACCACTCGATGCCTTTACCTTCGGCGAGCTTGTTGACCGCAGTCGGATTGCAGCGCGTGTCGATCGGTCCGCCCATCAGCGTCATGGAGTGCGGCACGTAAGGATCGTCGTTGCCTTCCATGACCGACACCGCCGCCAGCACCGGCACGGCCGGCTGGCACACGGCGACGACGTGGCAATCGCCCTGCAACATGTGCAGCATCGAGATGACGTAATCGATGTAATCGTCGAGATCGAAACGGCCTTCCGACAGCGGCACGTTGCGCGCATTGCGCCACGCGGTGATGTAAACTTCGTGGTTCGGCAGGAACGCTTCAACGGTCCCGCGCAGCAAGGTCGCGTAGTGACCGGAGAGCGGCGCCACGATCAGTACCTTCGGCTGCGGCCGGCGCGGCGCGCGTTCGAATTCACGCTCGAAATGCAGCAGGCGGCAGAACGGCCGCTCCCACACGGTCTGGATCTTGACCGGGACGCGTTCGCCGCCGACCACGGTTTCCTCGATGCCCCAGTCCGGCTTGCCGTAGATGCGCGTGGTGCGCTCGAACAGCTCCGCCGCCGCCGCCACCGACTTGCCGTAGGTGGTGTGCGCGAGCGGATTGGCCGGATTGCGAAAGAACAGCTTGGTGGCGTCGGCCCAGGCGCGCGACGGATCGAGCGCGGCGTGACCCATTTCATAAAGCCAGTAGAGCGGCGTCGACAAAGCGCCACCGTTGCCGGCGGGCATGGCTGCCGCACCGTCGAATTCGCCGATCGGCATCAGTTCACCCGGCTCCTGCTGCACTGCGGCACACTGTCGCTTTTGATGGACCACGTCAACATTAGGCTCGAATCCTTGGGAACTTGTTTACAAGGGCGAAACGGTAAGATTTCCAGCGATTTACCGTGTTTATTCGCCGCTTTGCACCAGCGCGCCGTTGGTCCGGGCGCTCTCCAGCAGCCGCACGAAGGCGTAGGACGCCAATGAAAACAGCACCACGTTGAAGGCGAGGGCCTCGAGCATCAGGTCGCCGCGGAACTCGTGGTCGATCAGCAGCGCCCGCATGCCTTCGAATACATAGGTCGGCGGCAGGCTCCATGCCACGTATTGCAGCCATTCCGGCAGTACCGACACCGGGTAATAGACGCAGGTGAGCGGCAGAAACAGGAACATGATGGTCCAGGCCATGCTCTCGGCGCCCATGCCGTTGCGCAGCAAAAGGCCGGCGACGAAAATGCCGATCGCCCAGCTCGTCAGGATCAAGTTGACGAAGAAAGCGACCAGCGCCAGGCCGAGCGCCCAAAGATTGAAGCCGAAGAAGGCGATCGCCAAAAACGACACCGGGATCATGCCGATGGCGAGGCGCACGATGCTCATCACCATCAGCGCGGCGACGAACTCGGTCGGCCGCAGCGGCGACATCATCAGGTTGCCGAGGTTGCGCGCCCACATCTCTTCGAGGAAGGAGATGGAGAAACCGAGCTGGCCGCGAAACAGGATGTCCCACAGCAGCACCGCACCTATGAAGGTGCCGGCCGCGCCAGCGGCAAAGCCGGCGGTTTTCGACACGTAGAGCTGCAGAAAGCCCCACATCAGCATCTGCACCGTCGGCCAGTAGATCAGGTCGAGAATGCGCGGCCAGGAGGAGATCAGTAGATACCAGTAGCGCCGCACCATCGCGCTGACGCGGTGCAAGGAGAAGCCTAGGCTTCGATCGGACGCGGCGCTGCTCATGGCAAAGACTCGCAACACCGCGACTCCCCTCCCCCCACGCAATCTTTGCGTGGTGGGGAGGGGTTGGGGGTGGGGGGAAACTGGCAAGCCGAGGGCAAACGCCCCCCACCCCTGACCCCTCCCCGCCGCTTCGCGGGGGGAGGGGAAAAGAACGGCGTGCATGCACCCACGCTCATCGCACCGCCTCCGCCTGCCGGCCCCGCGCGACGTCGAGGAACACCTCCTCGAGATTCTCCCGGCCGTAGCGCGTGAGCAATCCCGCCGGCGTGTCGTCGTCCTCGATCCGGCCGCGCTTCATGATGATGACGCGGTCGCACAGGCGCTCCACTTCATTCATGTTGTGCGAGGCGAGCAGGATCGTCGCGCCGGTCTCCTTGCGGTAACGCTCGAGGCGCCCCCGCACCCAGTCGGCGGTGTCGGGATCGAGCGAGGCGGTTGGCTCGTCGAGCAGCAGCACCTCCGGCTCGTTGAGCAGCGATTTGGCGAGCGACACCCGCGTCTTCTGCCCCGCCGACAGTTTGCCGGTCGGCCGATCGATGAATTCGTTGAGTTCGAGTTCACTCGCCAGTTGCGCGATGCGATCCGTGGCCTGAGGCACCCCGTAGAGCTGCGCGAACACCGACAGGTTCTGCCGCACCGTCAATCGCATCGGCATATCGACGTAAGGGCTCTCGAAGTTCATGCGGTGCAGGACGCGATAGCGTTCGGCGGGCATGGCCGCGCCCAGCACCGAGACGGCCCCTGCGGTTGGGGTGACCAGCCCCATGATCATGGCGATGGTGGTTGTTTTGCCGGCGCCGTTGCCGCCGAGCAGGCCGGTCACCGTTCCCGCCGGCAGCGCGAAGGAGATGCCATCGACCGCGGCCACGCCCTTGTAGCGCTTGACCAGATCGGTGACCGCGATGGCGGCCGTGGAGATTGTTGCTGCGTCCATTGGCCTAGCCCTTTACCACATGTGACCTTCCGCCACCTCGGACGCAAGAGCCGCGAGATGGCAGATGGACGCCATGGAAATAGGCTACACTCCCTTCATGCCCCCCGCTCTCGAACTCGCCCAGCATCACCCGCGCCGCAACGTCCGCCTCGACACGCTGGTGCGGCTGCGCTGGCTCGCCGTGGTCGGTCAGACCACCGCCGTGCTGGTCGTCTATTTCGGCCTGGAATTCCCACTGCCACTGTGGACCTGCCTCGCCGCCATCGCGTTGTCGGCCTGGCTCAACGTGGCGCTCCGGCTGCGCTTTCACCTGACGCAGCGGCTCGAGCCCGACCGCGCCGCCTGGCTGCTGGCTTTCGACGTCGCCGAACTCGCGGTGCTGCTTTATCTCACCGGCGGCCTGCAGAACCCGTTCTCCTTCCTGTTCCTCGGTCCGGTGCTTCTGTCGGCAACGGCGCTGCCGCCACGCTACACCGTGCTGCTCGGCATCTTCGCCGTCGCCTGCGCGACGCTGCTGGTGTTCACGCATTACCCGCTGCCGTGGGACGACGCCGATCCCCTGGTGCTGCCGCCGGTCTACATGATGGGCGTGTGGCTCTCGATCCTGCTGGCGATCGGCTTCATCGGCGTCTATGCGTGGCAGATCACCGAAGAATCGCGTCAGCTCGCCGACGCGCTGGCCGCTACCGAGCTCGTGGTATTGCGCGAGCAGCACCTGTCGCAGCTCGACGGTCTGGCCGCCGCCGCGGCGCACGAACTCGGCACGCCACTCTCCACCATCACCGTCATCGCCAAGGAGCTGGAGAACGCCATTCCTGCCGATGCCCCGCATGGCGAGGACGTGCGGCTGCTGCGCAGCCAGGCGTCGCGCTGCCGTGACATCCTGTCGAAGATCACCGAACTGTCGTCGAGCGGCGCGCCGTTCGACCGCACGCCGATCACCTCGCTGATCGAGGAAGTGGTAGCGCCGCATCGCGACTTCGACGTCGTCATCAATGTCAGCGCGCCGTCGGAGCACGAGACCGAGCCGGTCGGCGCCCGCAACCCGGCGATCATCTACGGCTTGGGCAACCTCCTGGAGAACGCCGTCGATTTCGCCCGCGAGCGGGTGGACGTCGTGACGCAATGGGACGACGCCACCATCGAGATCACCATCACCGATGACGGCCCCGGCTTCGCGCCCGATATCCTGGCCCGGATCGGCGAGCCCTATGTCACCACCCGCCGGCGCAAGCCGGACGGCAACGACGATCAGCCGGCCGGCCTCGGCCTCGGTTTCTTCATCGCCAAGACGCTGCTGGAGCGCTCCGGCGCCACCATCGTTTTCGCCAACCAGTTGCCGCCGAAACGCGGCGCCATCGTCAAATTGCGCTGGAACAGGGGCGATTTCGAGCGAATGGCGGGCCTGACCGGGACTTGATTTCGCCATACCGCCGCGGTCTGCTATGCGACGTTTTGTACCCTCGCGCGCCGCGCGGGCGATGAATAGCTCCTTGGGTTACGGGCGCGGTCAAAGCGCCACACAACCGAGGAGCGAGAACAGGATATGGACGTTGCCATGAACGACACGGTCGAGATGCCGCTGCCGCTCGACAACATTGCCGACCGCTCCGTGCTGATCGTTGAAGACGACAAGTCGTTCCTGCAACGGCTGGCCAAGGCGCTGGAACAGCGCGGCTTCGAGGTGACGACCGCCGAATCGGTCGCCGACGGCCTGATGCAGGTCGAGCGATCGGCGCCGGCTTTCGCCGTGGTCGATATGCGGCTCGGCGATGGCAACGGCCTCGATGTCATCTCGGCGCTGAAGAAGCAGCGCCCCGAGGCGCGCGGCATCATCCTCACCGGCTACGGCAACATCGCCACCGCCGTTACCGCGGTGAAGCTCGGCGCCGTCGATTATCTCGCCAAGCCTGTCGATGCCGACGACGTGCTCGCCGCGCTGCTCGCGCATGAGAGCCCGAAGATCGAGCCGCCGGAAAATCCGATGTCGGCCGACCGCGTGCGCTGGGAGCATATCCAGCGCATCTATGAACTGTGCGGCCGCAACGTTTCGGAAACCGCGCGCCGGCTCAACATGCACCGCCGCACCTTGCAGCGGATTCTGGCCAAAAGGGCTCCGCGGTAAGTCCCTCACCGTCATCCTGAGGTGCGAGCGTGCGAAGCACGCGAGCCTCGAAGGATGGGCCAAATACCCGGGCCGTCGCCCTTCGAGGCTCGCGCTGACGCGCGAGCACCTCAGGGTGACGGATCAAACAAACTCCGCATACGGCCCATTCGGATCGATCAGCGATTGCAGCCGCAGCGCCGCGGCGCGCGCGACCAGCAACAGCATCGCCTTGCGCGTCGCGGCCGCGAGCTTGTGCTCGGGCGCCTCGCAATAGAACGCGGCGCCGAAGGCGTCGGCGACAATGAGCCCGGTATCTTGCGGAAAGATTTCGCATGGCACGTCCTGCGACGTGGCGAAAAACAGCCGGTCGCAATGCGCGCGGTAATCCTGCCATTTCTGGTCGGCGCGGAAATCGGCCACCGAGGATTTGATTTCGACGATCCAGACCTCGCCATTGTCGCGTAGCGCCACCAGATCGGCTCTCCGGCCGGAGGGCAGTGGCAGTTCACTGACGACGCAGAAGCCATGCGCGTGCAGCAACCGCGCGGTGCCGCGCGCCACCGCGAGCGCAGTTTGCGACTGGCGGCCATCGACCGGCAGAGTAAGCGATTTGATCACGGCGGACATGCGCTGAGCCTAGCGCAAGGCGGGCGCCGCCGCACGTCTCTTGTCTCGTCCCGGGCGATCGGCCAGTGTCGGCGGAACCGGAGAAACATCATGGCGATCGACTACACCAAGGAATACGACAACCGCGCCCGCGTGCCGGAACATCCGCAGATCTTCGCGCGCTGGGAAGCCGAAGGCGCTGCTTACCGCAAAGCATCGCCCAACGCGGAACTAGGCATCTCCTACGGGCCGTCGCCGCGCCAGACCATCGACTTTTTTCCGGGCCGCGACGCCGGCGCCGACGCGCCGCTGGCCATGTTCATCCACGGCGGCTGGTGGCGCAGCCTGTCGCCGGCCTCGTTCAGCCAGATGGCCAAGGGCCCGAACGCCCACGGCGTTTCGGTCGCCGTCGTCGGCTACGACCTCGCGCCGCAGGTTTCGATCGCGGAGATCACCGAGCAGATGCGCGCGGCCTCGCTCCACCTGTGGCGCGCGCACAAGAAACATTTCATCGCCTATGGTCATTCCGCCGGCGGCCACCTGTCCGCCTGCCTGGTCGCCACCGACTGGGAGATGCTCGATCCGGCGGTGCCGACCGATCTGGTGCCGGCCGGCTATGGCATTTCCGGCGTCTACGACGCGACCAAACTGCTGACGACGCCGCTCAACACCGATCTCAAGCTGACCGAAGGGACGGCACGCGCCTGCTCGCCGCTGTTCTGGCCGGTGCCGGCCGGCCGCACCTTCGATGCCGTCGTCGGCGGTATCGAGTCCAGCGAGTTCCTGCGGCAGAGCCGCGATTTCGCCGAGGCCTGGCGGCAGGACAATGTCGCGACCCGTTACGAAGCGATCGAGGGCGCCAACCACTTCACCGTGCTCGATCCGCTGGCCGATCCCGACAGCGCCATGACGAAACGCGTCGTCGAACTGGCGCGCCAGACGGCAGCACTGGACCGCTAAGAACTTGTCCCGGGCGCATCGCGGCGTGGAACGCTGCGATGCAGACCCGGGACCGTTACAGGCCTCTGCGTTTCCGGCGGTCCCGGATCTGCGGCGCATCACTTACGTGCTGCGCCGCGTCCGGGACAAGAGCCTCAGAAAAACGCCTGAATACCCGTCTGCGCGCGGCCGAGGATCAGCGCGTGGATGTCGTGCGTGCCCTCGTAGGTGTTCACCGTCTCGAGGTTCGAGACGTGACGCATGACGTGGTACTCGCTCGAGATGCCGTTACCGCCGTGCATGTCGCGGGCGACGCGGGCGATATCGAGCGCCTTGCCGCAGTTGTTGCGCTTCATCAGCGAGATCGACGGCGGCGCGGCGCGGCCGGCTTCGATCATGCGGCCGAGCCGCAGACAGCCCGACAGGCCGAGTGCGATTTCGGTCTGCATGTCGGCGAGCTTCTTCTGCACCAACTGGTTGGCGGCGAGCGGCCGGTTGAACTGCTTGCGGTCGAGCGTGTACTGGCGCGCCGCGTGCCAGCAGAACTCGGCGGCGCCCATGACGCCCCACGAAATGCCGTAGCG
>JAHCKF010000159.1 GCA_026125925.1 Pseudolabrys sp. | reverse complement strand
GTCTTCGAGGATTTCCGATTTCACATGACCTTGACCGGGTCGCTGCCGGTCCAGAAACGGACCGCGGCGTTGAAGTTTTTCTGCGCGAATTTTGAGCAATTGCCGCAGGCCCCGCGCCTGGCCGTCGATCGGCTGGTCATTTCGCGCCAGGCCCAGCCCGGCGTGCCCTTCGTCGTGCTGCATCAAGCGGCATTCGGCGGCGCCTCATAGCGATTTGGCCGGCCTCCGGCGCAATGGCCGGTGTGGACTGCGCGGAAACCGCCCTCGCCATTCATTCAACTGTCACACGCCGTTGTTAGCGATTGTGACAGTCGATGAGAGAAGGGTGCGCCGCGGATGGATACCGTCATCGAGGCCAAAGCCATTTCGAAGAGCTATCTGCGTGGCGTGCCGGTGCTCGACGACGTTTCGCTGTCGCTCAAGCGCGGTGAGATGGTGGCGCTGATCGGCGCTTCCGGCTCGGGAAAATCGACGCTGATCCGCAGCATCGCCGGCCTCATTCCGATCGACAAGTCGCCCGCCAATGGCAAGTCCGGTGGCGGACATATTCACGTGCTCGGTCAGCCGATCCAGCGCGGCGGCCGCATCAACTGCGCGCGCAATCTGCGCGCCCGCATCGGCGTCATCTTCCAGCAGTTCAATCTGGTGCCGCGGCTGTCGCTGCTCACCAATGTTTGCTTTGGCCTGCTCGGCCGCGTGCCGAGCGGCCGCGGCACGCTCGGCCGCTTCAGCGACGACGAAAAGCGTGTCGCTATGCAGGCCCTGGCGCGCGTCGGGATTGCCGAACACGCGCTGCGCCGCGCCAACGATCTGTCGGGCGGGCAGCAGCAGCGCGCCGCCATTGCCCGCTCGCTGGTGCAGGGCGCCGAATTGCTGATCGCTGACGAACCCATCGCCTCGCTCGACCCGGCCTCGTCGCGCCGCGTCATGGATCTGCTCGCCGACATGAACCGCAATGACGGCCTCACCGTGCTGGTGTCACTGCACCAGGTCGAATACGCGATGAAGTACTGCCCGCGCACCATCGCGTTGAAAGACGGCAAGATCGCCTATGACGGTCCATCGAGCGCGCTGACGCCGGCTTTCCTCAACCGGATCTACGGCGCCGAATCCGAGGAACTGTTTCTGCCGTCGTTCGACGGCGGCGTGCGCGACCGCGAGGAAGCGGCGGTGCCGCTATTGCCGCGCGAAGTCGCGTTCGAAATCGAGCGGATGAGCGCCTGAGCGCGTCATCGGCCCGTAGCCTGACGTCACTATAAGCAAAAGCGTATTCACAACAGGAGAAGCGATATGCGCAAGCTAGCCCTGCTCGCGACGGCGTTGGCGATGACCGCCGGCATCTCGGCGACGGCTCATGCCCAGAGCAACGAAATCAACTTTGGCATTATTGCCACCGAAGCGAGCACGAACCTCAAGACCGTCTGGGAACCCTTCCTCGCCGACATGGCGAAAGGTACCGGCTTCAAGATCAATGGATTTTATGCGTCGGACTATGCCGGTGTGATCGAGGCGATGCGGTTCAAGAAGGTTCAGCTCGCCTGGTTCGGCAATAAATCGGCGATGGAAGCCGTCAACCGCTCGAACGGTGAAATCTTCGCGCAGTCGGTCGATGCAGAGGGCAACCCCGGCTATTGGTCGCACCTGATCGTGCAGAAGGACTCGCCGATCAAGAGTCTGGAAGACGTGCTCAAGTGCGACAAGTCCATCAATTTCGGCATCGGCGACCCGAACTCGACCTCCGGCTTCCTGGTGCCGACCTCGTACATCTTCGCCGCCAAGAACATCGACCCGAAGGATTGCTTCAAGACCGTGCGCAACGCGTCGCATGAAGCCAATGCCATGGCGGTCGCCAACAAGCAGATCGATGTCGGCACCAACAACAGCGAAAACCTGCGCCGCCTCGAAGTGACGGCCCCCGAAGCCCGCAAGAATATCCGGGTGATCTGGACGTCGCCTCTCATTCCGAGCGATCCGCTGGTCTGGCGCAAGGACATGGCCGGCGACATGAAATCCCGTCTCTATACCTGGTTGCTGAGCTATGGCCGCGTCGGTACCCCCGACGAGATCGCTGCCGCGAAAAAGGTGTTGGCGGGCCTGCAGTGGGCACCGTTCAAGCCGTCGGCGGACGATCAGTTGCTGCCGATCCGCACCCTCGAAGCCAACAAGACGATCATGAAGATCAAGGGCGACGCCAAGATGTCGGCGGAAGAAAAGGCGACCAAGATCAAGGCGCTCGAGGCCGATATCAAGCAGTATCAGGCCGAGGCTGATAAGGCCGAAGGCAGCGCCTTCCGCAAGAAGGCCGCTGAATTCGAAGCCGCCGACAAGGCCAATAACCAGGCCAAGCTGAAGCAGATCATCGCCGAGCTCGCGACCTCGGTCACCACGGCTCCGACCAACTAATCGCAAAGGCGGGGGCGCCGGGGTCAAACCGCTCCGGCGCCCTCGTTGTATTTAAAAAAGCCATGACCGACGCCACCGCCCCGCTACCGAGCCGCCCGGACAAATTGTCGGCGGACATCGCCGTCCCCCGGCATCCGCTGCCGCAGCGCGCCAAAGGCTGGCTCGGCTGGGCGCTGGTGGCCGCCGTCCTGGTGTGGAGTTGGGGCCCGTCGGAGATGTTCCGCGCCACGGCGCTGGTCACCGACTGGCGAAACATGGCGGAGTTCGGCAAGGCCTTCCTGCAGCCGAACTTCCATGACTGGGACCAGTATGTCTCCGACATGGTGGTCACGATCCAGATCGCGGTCTGGGGCACGGCGCTCGCGGTGCTGTTCGGCATTCCGTTCTCGATCCTGTGCTCGTCGAACGTGGCGCCGCAGTGGATCGTGCAGCCGGTGCGGCGTCTGATGGATGCCTGCCGCGCCATCAACGAAATCGTCTTCGCGTTGTTGTTCGTCGTCGCCGTCGGTCTCGGGCCGTTCGCCGGCGTCATGGCGCTGTTCGTGCACAATCTCGGCGTCTTCGCCAAGCTGTTCTCGGAAGCCGTCGAGGCCGTCGATCCGCGTCCGATTGAGGGCATCCGTGTCACCGGCGCGCTCAAGGTGCAGGAGGTCGTGTTCGGCGTCATTCCGCAGGTGACGCCGCTCTGGAGTTCACTGACTTTGTATCGGCTTGAGACCAATGTGCGCTCGGCGACCACGCTCGGCATTGTCGGCGCCGGCGGCATCGGTCAGACTTTGTATGAGAGCATTCGCAGCTTTCAATACGGACAAACGGCGGCGCAGATCATCATCATTGTCGTCACAGTGATGGTGCTCGATCTCGTCAGCGCACGCATCCGCAAGGCGCTGGTCTGACGCGGCGTCAGCGACCCGCTTGGCGTCGTTTGTCACAAAACTGTCATATAAATTTTCGGTTTGCCGTGCGCCGGCTCGGACGGTCGTTCTGACGCGCATCGAATATTGAAGGCCGATCAGCGCATTAGAAAGGGCGGCAGAGTTCCCGTTGACCGCCTTACCGTTCCCGATACGCTGCTGGCGTCCTTGCGGGCGGTATTTCTCAGGTCGCCGGGCGATGCCGGGCGCCGGTTGGCTTCCGAAGTGCACGCCTCGCAACGCTAAGCCTCGAATTGCCGCGCTTCACAACGGCACAATGGTAACGGTGGGTGCGAGTATGTCGAAGAAAGACGACGCCAGCAAAGCGCTGAAGAAAAAACTGAAGAAGTTGAAGAAGCTCGAAGCCGAGATCGCGGTGCTGAAAAGCAAGGCGGATGAAGCGAAGCTTGCGAAGGCCGGCAAGCAAGACGCCGCCAAAAAGAACAACAAGAAAGCCGGCAAGAAGGCGGCGAAGTCGGCCAAGAGCGAAGTGAGCAAGGGCAAGGCGGCCAAGAAGAAGGCCGCCAAGAACAAGGCTGGCAAGAACAAGACCGACAAGTCGGGTGACGGCGAAGCGGCGCCCAAGCGTGTGATCAAACCGGCGGCGCCGAGCCTCGTCAGGCCGGAGCCCGTTAAGGCCGCCGCCCAGGAGACGACGTCTACGCCGCCGGCGCCGCCAGCCCGCGTTGCCGCGGGCTAGGAAAGTCCGAGTCAGCGCCGTTCGCGCCGCTACGCAGGTCAGGCGGCGCGTGCCAGTTGCGGCTGTTGCTGTTGACGTCGGCGCTGCAACAGCACGACGCCGGCCAGCACCACCAGCGCCGGGATGAACAGCCAGAAGCGGCTCGGCCGGTCGGCGGGCGTCAGCACTGCCAGAACTTCGTCGCCGGTGGCCAGTCCGTATTGCGTCGCCTGGCTGCCAAAACGCACGGCGCCGATCTGCGTGCGATCGCCCATGGTCATGACGCCGAAGCCGGCGGCGCGCAGGCGTTCCGGTCCCGTCGCGCCTTCGCGCAAGGCGAGGCGGACGACCTTCTCGACCTCGTCGCCGGCCCGCGTCTGGCTCTTCACGCGGAAGCGGATCGTCGATCCCAGCGGCACGTCGTTCGCCACCTTGGTGAGATCGGCCGGCGGCCGCGTCACGTAGGGGTCGAATATCCGATCGAGCCAGAAGCCCGGCCGGAACAAGGTGAAGCAGATCAGGAACAGCGCCACGGTCTCGTACCAGCGGCTCTTCGTCAGCATCCAGCCCTGCGTCGCTGCGACGAAGCAGCCCATCGCCACCGCGCAGGACGCGACCACCAGCACCAGTTCAGCCCAGTTATGGATGTCGATCAGCAGAAGCTGGGTATTGAAGATGAAGATGAACGGCAGCAGCGCGGTGCGGATCTCATAGCGGAATGCCTGCACGCCGGTCTTCACCGGGTCGGCGCCCGAGATCGCCGATGCCGCGTAAGCGGCGAGGCCCACCGGCGGCGTCACGTCGGCCATCAGGCCGAAGTAGAACACGAACATGTGCACGGCAACGAGCGGAACGGCGAGGTCGTTCTGCGCCGCCAGTTCGACCAGCACCGGCGCCATCAGCGTCGCGACGACGACATAGCTCGCCGTGGTCGGCATGCCCATACCGAGGATGAGACAGATAACCGCCGTCATCAGCAGCATGATCATGAGATTGCCGCCGGAAACCGCTTCGACGATTTCCGTCATGACGAGGCCGACGCCGGTCAGCGCCACGGTGCCGACGATGATGCCGGCCGAGGCAGTGGCGATGCCGACCGACGTCATGTTGCGCGAGGCGCCCTGGAACGCGGCAATCAGGTCGTCGAAGCCGTCGCGCAGCCGCGCGACGTATTCATGCTCATTGCGGAAGAAGGCGAGCAGCGGGCGCTGCGTCAACATGATGACGATGAGCAGCGCTGTGCCCCAGAACGCCGACAGGCCGGGCGACAACTCTTCCACCATCAGGCACCAGATCAGCACGACGACGGGCAGCAGATAATGCAGCCCGGTATTGGCGGTGGCGTAGAAGTCAGGGACCTTGACGATGGCCTTGGTCAGGTCGTCGGCCGGCAAGTCGGGGTGCGTCGCCTTGTGACGGATCAGTCCGAGATAGACGGCGATCAGGACGATGCCGAGAACCCAGGTCGCGGCGTCGCCGAACGCGGTCTTGGTCCAGCCGATGCCGTAATAGACCACCCCGCTGAGGATGATGATGCCGCAGACGGTCATCAGCGCGCGCAGCAGCACTTGATGCGCCGGCGCGGTCGAAGCGCGCGGCAGGCCGCGCAAGTGCATCTTCGCCGCCTCGATATCGACGATGTAGAACAAGGCGCCGTAGGTCAGAATGGCCGGCAGAAAGGCGTGCTTGACCACCTCGGCATAAGTGATGCCGACATATTCCGCGATGAGGAACGCGGCCGCGCCCATCACTGGCGGCATGATCTGGCCATTGACGCCGGCGGCGGCTTCGATGGCGCCGGCTTTAACGGACGAATAGCCGACGCGCTTCATCAGCGGAATCGTGAAAGTGCCGGTCGTGACCGTGTTGGCGATCGACGAGCCGGAGATCATGCCGGTGAGGCCCGACGCGGCGACGGCGGCCTTGGCCGGGCCGCCGCGGTAGGTGCCGAGCATGGCGAAGGCCATCTGGATGAAATAGTTGCCGGCGCCGGCGCGCTCCAGCAGGGCGCCGAACAGCACGAACAGGTACACCACGCTGGTCGAGACGCCGAGCGCGACGCCGAAGATGCCTTCCGACGTCAGCCACATCTGCGACGAGGCGCGGGCGAGAGAGGCGCCCCTGTGCGCGAGCAGGCCCGGCAGCCACGGTCCGGTGAAGATGTAGAGCAGCATGATTCCGGCGATGATCGCCAGCGCCGGGCCGACGGCGCGGCGCGCCGCTTCGAGTAGGCACAGCACGCCGATAACCGAGATGACGATGTCGGCCGTGGTCGGCAGGCCCGGCCGCAGCGCGATGGCGTCATAGAACACCAGCAGATAGAGCGTCGCCGACATGGAGAGCAGCGCCAGAATCCAGTCACCGATCGGAATGGTGGCGCGGGAAGACGATTTGAAAGCGGGGAAGGTCGTGAAGACGAGCAGGAAGGCGAATGTGAGGTGGACGATGCGCGCCTGGCCGTCGTTGATGACGCCGAAGTTGAAGGCGTAGGGCAGCGGCGAGGCGTACCAGAGCTGAAACAGCGCCCAGGCCAGCGCGATGCCGACGATCAGCCGCTTGTTGAAACCCGTGGCCTTGCGGCCGCCGGTGTCGGCTTCCGCGACCATGGTTTCAAGCTGCTCGCGCGTCGCGCTTGTTTGATTAACGTCGGTCATCGCAGATCCCCTCAGGCGCGAAACGTCGCAATGCAATTCGCGGCGTTGCCGCCGTCTATTGTGAACCAATTCTGGCGAATACCGCCATCCTGTCAAAGCAGGATCGCGAAAGGCGGCAATCCGCCCTTCGCGATCACGCTCCAAAGAAACAGGGGCGGCTTTGGGCCGCCCCTGTCCTGGCCTGGACTTACATCCAGCCCTTTTCCTTGTAGTACTTGATCGCGCCGGGATGCAGCGGCGCCGACAGGCCGTCCTTCATCATTTTCTTCGGATCGAGATTGGCGAAGGCCGGGTGCAGCTTCTTGAACTCGTCGAAGTTCTCGAACACCGCCTTGGTCATCGCGTAGACGGTCGCTTCCGGAACCTTGGCCGAGGTGACGACGGTCGCGAGCACGCCGTAGGTCTCGGTCGGGTTCGGGTTGTTGGCATACATGCCGCCCGGGATGGTCGCCTTGGCGTAGTACGGATACTCCTTGAGCAGAGCATCGACCGCCGGACCGGTGATCGAGATCAGCTTGGCGCCGCAAGCGGTGGTCGGATCCTGGATCGCGGCCGACGGATGGCCGACGCCGTAGTAGAAGCCGTCAATCTTGTTGTCGCAGAGCGCGGTGCCCTGCTCGTCGGCCTTCAGCTCGGCGGCCAGCGAGAAGTCGGACAACTTCCAGCCCAGCTTGCCGAGGAGCTGTTCCATCGAGGCACGGGTGCCCGAGCCCGGATTACCGACGTTGAAGCGCTTGCCCTTGAAGTCGTCGAACTTCGTCACGCCGGCTTCCTTGCGCGCCAGAACCGTGAACGGCTCCGGATGCACCGAGAACACCGCGCGCAGATCGGCGTCGGCCTTGCCTTTGAACTGGGCCTCGCCCTTGGCTGCGTTGTACTGCACGTCGGACTGCGACAGGCCGAACTCCTGCTCGCCCGACTTGATGGCGTTGACGTTGAACACCGAGCCGCCGGTCGATTCCACCGAGCAGCGGATGCCGGTGGTGGCGCGATCCTTGTTCATGAGACGGCACACC
>JAHCKF010000158.1 GCA_026125925.1 Pseudolabrys sp. | reverse complement strand
CGTCATCGATGGTGGCATCGCCAGCGCCCGCCGTCCGCGCGATCCCGACAAGCCCGACGCGTTGCTCGATCCCGACGCCATTGCGCGGACCTACATGCAGACGCTCAAGCAGCCGCGCAGCGCCTGGAGCTTCGAGGTCGAGTTGCGGCCGTGGGTGGAGAAATTCTGAGGCTGCCGTCATTCCGGGGCGCACCGAAGGTGCGAACCGCGGAATCCAGCGGCGGGCTCTGTGTATATGCTGGATTCCGGCTCCGCGTTTCACGCGCGTCCCGGAATGACAGCAAGGCTTTTCATCGCGTGCCTGGCCCGATACACCTGAAAGCATGATCGATCCAACCCGACTCAACGAACTCGTCCCCACCGGCGTCTTGCGCGGCGGTGTCGTCGTCGCCCCCGTCAAATCCCTGTCCTTCGCCGCCAAGGATGGCGATGGCGCCATCCACGGCGTGCCTATCGACCTGCTGCGCGGCTTTGCGGCGCTGCTCGGCGTGCCCCTGACGCTCACCGAGTTTGCGAACTCCGGCCAGTTGACCGATGCGGTCGCCGAAGGCGCTTGCGACATGGGCTTCATGCCGCGCGATGCGGCGCGCGAGGCCCGCGTCGCCTTCGGACCGTCCTTCTATCTCATGGGCAGCACCTACCTGGTGCCGGCGGGTTCCGAGATACACACCATCGAGCAGGTCAATCGCGCCGGCATCCGCATCGTCGCCATCGCCAACACCACGACGGCACGTAGCGCAAGGCGTACGGCGCCGCTCGCCGCCGTCGAAGAGGTCGCCGGCGTCGACATCATGACGGCGATGGCGCAGCGCGGCGATGGCGATGCCTTCGCGCTATCGCACGATTCATTCCTCGGTCTGCTGCCGCGCCTGCCCGGCGCGCGCATTCTGCCGGGACAGTTCCAGCAGACCGGTATCAGCGTCGCGGTTCCGAAGGGGCGGCCGCAGGCCTTGGCACTCGCCACGCGGTTGATCGAGGAGGCCAAGGAATCCGGCCTGGTGCGCCAGGCCTTCGATGCTGCGGGTTTTGTCGATCTGGCGGTGGCGCCGCGCGAGAGCTAGTCCACCTCGACATGGACCGGCGCGGCGGCAATCCGCTGAAACAGGTGGATGCGGCGGCGGATCGGCAGCCAGTCATACAGATAGATTTCGATGGGACGCCAGTTGGCGACCCAGCCGAGGAAAATCAGGCTCTCCTCGACCACGCGCGCGACCACCGGGTGCGGAATGAGGGCGGACGCGAGCTGGCTGGCCCCAAGGCAGGTGACGAGCGCGACGAGGCCAATCAGCACGAAGCGGCGCCCAATGCGGAACAGCTCGCGCAACTCGTGCTCGCCCGCTTTGGCCCGATCGTCGAAGTAGTGCGCGAAGGCCTCGGGAATGCGCGCCGCCTCCGGTTTCGCCAGTTCGCCGGCCGGCAGGCGGATGACGATGTCGAAAGGCGAGGCGGCCGGCAGTTCACGCACCCAGTCGGTGATGAACGACTCGACACCGCTGTCGAGATCCTTCTGCCGGAAAGGCGAGGGGTCGATCGAGTTGAACAGATGCGCGATCGTCGTGGTTCGCACGGCGATGCGTGTTGTGCCGGCCGTGGTTTGCGTAATCTCTTCGGTCATGGCCGGTTTGGGACAAGGTTTCGCCACTGCGCATGATAGCACCGTCCCGCTGCTGCGTATCTGCCTTGCGGAACTGACGCATCCGGGCGCGCGTTGGTTTGCTAGTGTCCCAATTACCGACCGGGGGCGAAAACGATTGCAGGAAGCGCAAGGAGTTTAGCCATGACCTATCGTGTCTATAGCGGCCCGAAGGGCGCGCCCGATCCTTCGCCGATCGAAAAGCAGAAGATGCTCTACAAGGAGTTCACCTCGCTCGATGAGGCGCTGTGGTGGGCCAATCATCTGTCGCGTCGCGATCGCGTCGCCTTGTCGATCGAAGGCGACGACGGCACGCAGCTCGACCGACGTGCCATTGGCGCTGCGATTGGTTCCTCGGGTGTTCACGCCCGCTCGGCGTAACGCTCGCGCAAGGACCTTGGACGCAGAAAGCCCCGCCGGTCGGCGGGGCTTTTCATTTGTTGGAAGCGGTTTGGCCCTTTGGATCAGCCGCGCGGCTCGGCGGGGCGCACGGCGCGCTCAGCCTGCACATTGGCGGTCACGCGATCCCACTGATGGCGCGCGCCTTCCGTGAGCGCATGCCACTTCACGCTGACCACGTCCCAGTTCACCATCGGCCGCTCGACCGAGACGGTCGTCCCCGTCGTGACGTCGGCGGCGGTGGTGGTGTGGCCGCTGTCGTAGATATAGGCTCCACCTATCGTCAGCAGGACGCCCAGGATCATCCCCAAAAACAGTCGCATGTTCATCCACTCCCGCGGGTTGCTCATCCGTGGCAATCGAACGTGCGGCAGGCCGCCAAAGTTCCGTCAGACCGGCTCAAACTGGCACGGAATCCTCCCGTGGGACCCGACTTTGCCATTTGCGTAGAAACAACATGCATAGCCGCTGGTATGATTTTAAGTGATTGAAATATATCGGTTTTTCCACTAAAAAACTTCCCACCTTCGCGTAAATTGCTGCTATATTAGAAATATGGGTACACAGTCGCAGAAGGCCGCCCGGGGGCCTGGCAAATCCACCCGGAGCACCGTCAAGAAAGTCACTAAAATGGCGCGGACTTCCGAAAAGAAGTCCAAATCATCACGCGCTCGGGCGAGCGCGCGGACGTCCCGCGCGGGCGGGCTCGGCGCGGCTAAATCGGTGCGCAAGAACGGCGCCAAGCTGACCGCGACCACCAAATCGGCGGCCACCAAACCCGCGGCCGCCAAACCGGCGGCCAAGTCGCCGGCGGCCAAGATTCTGACCAAGCCCGTCATCAAGCCCGCGGCGAAGCCGGTGGCCAAGGCGGCGTCGAAACCGGTTGAAAAGCCGGCGGCGAAGTCGGTCGCCAAGCACGTCTCCAAGATCGCCGCCAATATCGCGGCCAAGGCCGCCGCCAAGGAAGCGCTCAAGGCGCGCCAGGCGGAAAAGGAAACCCTGTCGGAAAGCGCGCTGGTCGCGCTGACCATGATGCGCACCTTCTCGCCGCCGGTGCAGCCGGTTCAGGCGCCGGAAGCCGCGCCCACCAACGCCGCCTACAAGTACAAGGTCGGCGACAACGTCTATTTCACGTCGCCCAGCTTCGGCCGCGCCGCCGCCAGCGGTGCCTATACCGTGATCAAGGTGCTGCCGTCGGATGGCGAGGACCGCCAGTACCGGATCAAAAGCTCGGTCGAGGCTTTCGAACGCGTCGCCAAAGAGAGCCAGCTCGAGCGCATCTGACGCCAAGCCCGGTTTCCGACGACAAGGCATCCGACGAGAAGCGCGGGCGCCATCTTTTGCTGACGCGCGGCTTGCCCGCCGCTGTGTCGCCGCCGCTTTCGGTTATACTCGTCCGCGAAATTGAATCACCGCGGGGAGGGGGCCGATGCCGATCTACATCACGCAGGGGCGTTATACGCGCGACGCCATCAAGGGCATGCTGATCAAGCCCGAGGATCGCGCCGACGCGGTGTCCCGCCTGCTGGCCAAGGTCGGCGGCCGGCTAATCGGCTATTACCTCACCTTCGGCGACTACGATTTCCTGCTGATCGCCGACGCCCCCGACAACACCCAGATGGCGGCGGCACTGCTGGCCGCCGGTTCCGGCGCCGGAGTCACCGATCTCAAGACCACGGTGGCGATGACCTCGATCGAGGCCAAGGGCGCCTTCGCCGCCGCCTCCGATCTGGCGCCGGGATTCAAATCGGCCGGCGGCGTCTAAAAAAATCTGACATCCGGCGCCGGCGCGACCTACAATTCGCCGCAGCGGCATCGCGTCATGCCGCCCATAACAAGCGATGGGAGGATCTCTCGATGCGCGCCATGTTGCGCCTGCTCGCGCTGGCCGTTCTGGCCATCAGCGCGGCTCCGGCTTCGGCCGACACCTATCCGAGCCGCACCGTGAAGATCATCGTGCCGTTCGGGGCCGGCGGCCCGGCCGACGTTTATGCGCGCGTGCTGGCCAAGCATCTGTCCGACGAAACCGGCCAGTCCTTCGTGGTCGAGGACCGCCCCGGCGCCGGCTCGCTGATCGGCACCGACGTCGTCGCCAAGTCGCCGCCTGACGGCTACACGCTGCTTTTGATGTCGAACACCCACACCACCAATGAATCGCTGATCCCGAACAAGCCGTTCAAGCTGATGCGCGACTTCGTGCCGGTCGCCAGCATCAATTATTCGGACCTGATCATGGTGGTGCCGCCGTCGGTGCCGGCAAGCAACGTCGCCGAGTTCATCGCGCTGGCGAAGAAGGAGCCGGGCAAGCTGAACTACGCTTCGTCGGGCCCGGGCACGCCGTATCACATGGCCGGCGAGCTGTTCAAAGCCATGACCAAGACCGACATCGTCCACGTGCCACACCGCGCCTCGGGCGACGCCCGCAACAGCGTGCTCGCCGGCACCGTGCAGATGATGTTCGACGCCATCACCACGATGACGGCGCTCGCCAAGGACGGCAAGGTCAAGGCGCTCGCCACCACCGGCCTCAAGCGCAACCCGCTGACGCCGGACCTGCCGACGGTGGCGGAGACCGTGCCGGGCTACGAGGCTACCATCTGGCTCGGCCTGATGGCGCCGAAGGGCACGCCGCCCGAGGTCGTCGCCTTCCTCAACAAGACGGTGAACAAGACCATCGAGCTGCCGGCGGTGAAGGAGGCCTGGCTCAAGCAGGGCGCCATCCCGATGCCGAAGACGCCGTCCGAGTTCGAGGCCTACCTCAACAAGGACATCGAGAAATGGGCCGAAGTCGTGAAGGTCTCCGGCGCCACGGTGCGCTGACCTCCCGGCTTTTGCAGGTATCGCGTCGCGAAATTGCCTGTTCCTGGCCGCAATTTGAGGGCAGGAGGTGCTTCCGGCTATGATGCGCCGGAAGCGGGCGAGGAGTGCCGATACCATCATGACTGTCCTTTATCGGCTCATCGCGCCGGGCGTTCTGCTGGCGGTCGGTCTGGCCGGCCTGTTCGTCGTTTCCGACGCGCTCAGCCGCAGCGACCGGGCCGCCGACCGGCGGGCGATCGTCGCGCGCAGCGACGATCTCACCGCGCGGGCTCTCGGTTCCGGCTCGGCGCTCGCCTGTCTCGACGCCGCCGCCGGTGACACCACCGAGACTGCCTGCGAGGCCGCCATCTTCGCCTCGCCGCAGGCGACCGCCGCGGCGGTCGCCTATATCGGAGCGCGGCTCGATCTGCTCGCCGACGCCAAAACGGTGCCCGAGGTCGCGCCGCGGCTCGCCGCCACGCGCCGCGCCATCGAGCTCGACCGCTTCGGTATCGCCGCCCACGTGCTGAGCCAGCGCGACGGCTGCACGGCCGCGCAGTGCTCGGGCTTCGCGCTGGTCGCCGACGCCAACATGCTCAAGTCGAACATGAGGGCGCAGACGTTCGACCAGTACGTCTCGCGCCACGCCGGCGCCTGGAACGCGCCGCCGCCGGCCCAGCCGGCCGGACCGCAGACGTCGCAGGTCCCGGTGCAGCCGGCGCTGCCGCAGACCGCCTCGGCGCAGCCGGAGGCGCGTGCGGTGTCGTCGAAATACGACTTCCCCTCGGCCGCCTCGATCCCGCCGGTCAGCATCATGAATTCCGAGCCGCCTCTGTCGAAGGAGGCCGCCGAGGCCAAGGCCGCCGCGGTCACGCAGGGCGCGCCGGGCGACAAGACGCCGCTGGTGCCGATCGAACCCTCCAAGACCCCGGTGCCGCCAAAGCGTCCACAGGTGCCGAACGAATCCCAATAATCGTCATGGCCGGGCTTGTCAGTCCAAGTCGGGCTTGCCCGACTTGGACCTCTCAAAAAAAAGTGCGCAACTCGGCCCTGCCGAGTTGCGGATGCCATCCACGTCTTGCTTTGTTACTGGCAAGAAAGACGTGGATGCCCGGCATAAAGCCGGGCATGACGGTGAGATAGCCCGGGTCCGCCAGCCGCATGTTCAAATCCGTCCTCATCGCCAATCGCGGCGAAATCGCCTGCCGCATCATGCGCACCGCCAAACGCATGGGCATGCGCACCATCGCCGTTCACTCGGAGGCGGACGCCAACGCGCTGCACGTCAAGCTCGCCGACGAGGCGCACCTGATCGGCCCGGCACCGGCGGCTCAGAGCTATCTGGTGAGCGAGAAGATCATCGCCGCCGCCAAGGCCGCAAAGGCCGAGTGCATCCACCCCGGCTACGGTTTCCTCTCCGAGAACACCGCCTTCGCCAAGGCCTGCGCTGACAACGGCATCGTCTTCGTCGGCCCGCCGCCGGCGGCGATCGAAGCCATGGGCCTGAAGGACCGCGCCAAGGCGCTGATGGAGAAGGCCAGCGTTCCCGTGGTGCCCGGCTATCACGGCGACAAGCAGGACCCGCAGTTCCTCAAGCGCAAGGCTTACGAAATCGGTTATCCGGTGCTGATCAAGGCGGTGGCCGGCGGCGGCGGCAAGGGCATGCGCCGCGTCGACAAGCACGCCGATTTCGACGACGCACTGGAAGGCGCGATGCGCGAGGCGCAGAACGCCTTTGGCGATGCCCGCGTGCTGATCGAGAAATACATCACCGCGCCGCGCCACATCGAGATGCAGGTTTTCGCCGATACGCACGGCAACGCCATTCACCTCAATGAGCGCGACTGCTCCTTGCAGCGCCGCCATCAGAAGGTGATCGAGGAAGCGCCGGCGCCGGGCATGAGCGCGGCGTTGCGGGCCGAAATGGGCGCCGCTGCGGTCGCCGCCGCCAAGGCTGCCGGCTATGTCGGCGCCGGCACCATCGAGTTCATCGCCGACGGCGCCGGTGGCCTCAAGAGCGGCGGCTTCTGGTTCATGGAAATGAACACGCGGCTGCAGGTCGAGCATCCGGTGACCGAGGCGATCACCGGCCTCGACCTGGTGGAGTGGCAGTTCCGCATCGCCAATGGCGAGCCGCTGCCGTTGAAGCAGGATCAGGTGCCGCTCGAAGGCCATGCCGTCGAGGCGCGGCTTTATGCCGAGGATCCCGAAAAGTCGTTCCTGCCATCGACCGGCAGACTGATCGCGCTCGATTTTCCGGCCGCCGAAGGACTGCGCGTCGATACCGGAGTCGAGACCGGCGACGAGGTGACGCCGTTCTACGATCCGATGATCGCCAAGCTGATCGCCAAAGCCGAAACGCGCGGCGAAGCACTCGATCGTCTGGCCGACGCGCTCGACGCCACCGTCGTCATCGGCCCGCGCAGCAATGCCGGCTTCCTTGCCGCGCTCGCTCGCGCGCCCGATTTCCGCAATGGCGAATTCGATACCGGCTTCATCGACGCGCATCTGACCGAACTCGGCGCCGGGCCTCAACCGCTCGATCACGCGGCGGCCGCCTTCGGCGCGCAGGCGCTGGTCGAGCGCGAGCGCGAACTGCTGTTGGCGCGCACCGCCAGTTACGACTCGCCGTGGGATGCCGATGACGGCTTCCAGCTCTCCGGCACGCGGCGCCTGATCGTGCCGCTCACCGCCGAGGGCCACAACCTCAATGCCGAAGTCGTCTATGAGGGCGGCGAAGCGGTGTTGCGCGTCGAAGGCTCAGGTCCGGCCGACGATGCCACCGCGATCGCCACCGAGGAGGCGGTCTATGTGCTGCGCCGCGGCCGTCAGACCAAACTCTCCTTGCG
>JAHCKF010000157.1 GCA_026125925.1 Pseudolabrys sp. | reverse complement strand
GCCGTCGGCACATGCGCGCGCAAATGGCGCAGGCCGTCGCCGCAATCGTGGCAGCGCCGCGTCTATCGCGGGCTATCAGACATATTTGGGATCGCGGTCGAGCAGTTCGATCGAAATGCCCTGGGGTCCACGGATGAAGCAGATCTTGATTCCGGGACGCGGCACATTGGGCTCCATGGTGAACTCGACGCCCTTGGCCTTGAGATCAGCCACCATGCCGTCGAGATCGCTGACTCTGAAACCGAAATGATCGAGTCCCTGATACGGCGTCACTGGCGCCGGGTTGACGCCATCGCCGGCGGTCACGGGCGCAAGGAAGATATTGGCGCCGCCGAGCTTGAGGTCGATACGCGGCGCGCCTTGCTGCGTGGAGCGGATGATTTCGGCGCCGAGCATACGTTCGAACCATTGCGCGGTCGCTTCCGCATCGGGCGTGCGCAGGTGAATGTGGTCCCAGGCAATATCCGGCACGTGGTCTCTCCTTCGCTGATCCGGCGGCAATCTAGACCAGCACGCCGGTCACTTCTACGGCGCGTGCCGGCGACGACGCACGACAGAGTTGCCGTTTCCCGCTTTTTTCAGCAGCATGCCAGTTCTCAAGCGAATCACGTCGCGCCCACGCTTTCGTCCGCGGAAGAACCATCGGGATTCGAACAATGCGCCACGCCGTCACTGGCCATCACCCCCTGCGCAAGTTCGGGCTGGCTTTGCTCGCCGCTGGTCTCCTCGCCGGCTGCCAGACCGACGGCGGCCCGACGGACCCCTTCAGCGAACTCGCCGCCTATCACGCGCGTAACCAGGCGCCATCGGCCGCCGACCGCAGCCCTGAAAGGCCGAAGTCGCGGGCCCAGGTCGCGATGGACTGCTGGGCCCTGGCGGAAAAGTCGCATGCCAGCGCCAGCCTCGATGCCAAGGGCGATTTCGTGAACAAATGCATCGACGCCAGAATGCATCCGGCGGAGGCCAAGGCCGCGCCGGACACGGCTGCCCGGCCGGCCAAGCCCAGGGCCGCCGCCAAGCCGAGGCCGGAGACCGGCGCCAAACCGGCCTCGTGAACGGCCCGGCTACATCTGCCTCTTGCCGAACGGCCTCCGGCGGATCACGATCTCATTCGTTTTCAACTGCGCCGGCGGTGCGCCGCAAGTCCGCGGCTGCCAGCCGCGCCAATCACGGGAGGTGGCTATGGCGAAAGGTCAGATGCGCGTGCCGAAGGAAAAGAAGAAGCCTAAAGCCGACAAGAGCAAACCCAAGCAGGTCTCGGCTTACAAAGCCTCACTTCCCCCGAAGAAGTAAGGCCAACACAAGCAACTGCGGCGTCACCGGCCGGGGCGCATTTTCGCCGCCGGCTGGTGCGCCGGAATGTTCGCCGCTTCCTTGGCCAATTCCAGGCAGGTGAGGAGTTCGACGTAGCTGGGCAAACCGCCGAGCGTCGCGAGGCTCGTGCAACGTTGGCGCTGTGATACGGTGTAATGACTCCACTCGTCGCCAAGTTTGGCCTTGGCGTTCATTTCATCCTGCACGCAATTGTCGCTGGTGCGATCGCCGGAGCGCAGATTGTCGCCGGCCTGGTTGAGATCGTTGGCAGCCCGCGTGGCGGCGGTGCAACTCGGCTTCACGTCGAATTGAGGCACATCGTTCGCTGCCAGAACCGGCGAGCCGCTCGCAGCCAGCGCAACGAACGCGGTCAGGGCGAGGATGACGACTGTAACTCGCATGGTAATGTCCTTTTCTGCCCCATCGCCGAGCGAACGTCGCTCCGCGGTTCCGGTTCCCTGACGAGATCAAGTCTCCCGCCGCCTCGCCGGCACCATATGTTTGCCAAAGTTCCGCGCTATGAAAATGGCGTTCGGGATGCCGCCTGGCGGCTTTTAGGGACTTTCCTGCGATGCGTCTCTCAACGAGCCCGGTTGGCCCGGTGACAGTCGTCGCCCTTTTTTGCGCCGTACTAGCGACACCCGCCCGAGCGGAACCCAACAACGTTGTTCCTCCGGCCGCCAATGTCGCGCCGGACGAGTGGTACGAACCGGTCGCGCCCTCCGCCTGGTCGTTTCTGCATGATGACACGGCGGCAGCCTCCGAGAGCGATGCCTCGCAGCCTTCATCCGAGGCGCAGCCTCAGCCGATGGCCGGTCTCGATGGCGACACGCCGGCAAAGCCGCTGACCGAGGAGGAGCGTCAAAAGCTCAACGAGGCTCTGGTGGTGGCGCCGCTCGAACTCGGCGGCAAATCATCGGCTCCACAGCTGCTGCGTCTGAGGAGCCAGGCCCGCGGCTTTGACGTGAAGCGTAACGGCGCCAATACCGTTGTGTTTGATCAACCCATCGCGCCGCCGACGGGACAATGGAGCGCCAAGGTTGGCGCCGATCTCGGTGTCTCCGCCGATCAGGTGGCGAGCTCCAATGCCGAGAATCCGTTGCGCGTGCAACGCAACGGCCGTACCGCCGATGCGGCTTGGGCCACTTTTGCATTGCCTTCGCTCGCCACCGTCGATGCGCGTGTCAATGCGGGCAGCGATCAGGGCCTTCTGGCGACGACGTTCAAGCATTCCGTGCCGATCGGCAGCGTCGTGTCGTTGACGCTGCAAAGCCGGACTTCGCTAACCGAGACTTTCGGCGCGGGCACGACCTCGTTCGACATTCCGATGATGACTGTGCCCGTTAACGACGCGGCGTCGACCGGGTCACGAATCTGGGGCCAGGAAAACAGCGCGCGTTTCAAGATCGGATCGACCGGAACCAGCTTTGCCGCCGGCATCACGTCGAGCAGCGCCGATACTGTCACCCACAACACATTGAGCGCGGAACAACAGGTTTACGGACCGCTGCAGGTTTCGACGTCGATCAGCGATGTCGGCCAGGTCGGCGAGAACAAATCCGTAAACGCACGGTTTAAATTCAATTGGTAGCAATATCAGACCGGCATTGCGGTACGGCCGCAATGCCGCCTCGCGTTTGCCCCACCGTTGCCCTCTTCGCATGCGGCAATTGCATTACCTAAACCCCTCAAGCGCAGCGTTGCGTGTGAACCAGGAGTCGATCATGACGGTCATCAGACCCGAACGTACCGGTGCGGATAAGCAGCCAGCCGATAAAACCGGGCCGGAACGCTTTGCCCCGCGTGCGCCGGAGCGTCTCGGCGAAATCGATCAGGCAGCCGCGAATGCGTTTGAAGGCGAGATCCGTGAGTTCGTCCGCCGCGACGTCGCGCGCCGTCCTAAAGGCGAAGCCGACATCAACGATGTGGCCGTGGCGGAAAACCTGAGCGCCCTGATCCGCCGCGTGTCGAGCCAGTCGATGGACGAGATCGACCGCGTCATTCTCGATCTGCAGAGCGTGCGCGACATGCTGCGTCAGGAAGGCGATCGCGTCACCCGCGAAGTCGCCGGCTACGCCAGCCTCAGCCACGCGGCGATGACGGCCATGTCGGTCATCGGCGACAGCCTCAAGCAGTGGAAGGGCGAGCCGGCGCGGCCGCAAACCCAGCAGAGCCCGCAAAACCCGCCGCGGCCCGCCGTTTAAGGCGATGGACGGTGCTGCCATGGCCATATGAGCGATGGCAGCACGCACCGCATTACCGCCTACAGGTTGTGGATTTCGGCCCCAGGCCGACAAACGTGCCCCAAAGCGTCCGCTGCTGCGATAACGTGCAACGGTTCAGAACTGGCTGATTCGTCACCAGCGGCTGTAGCATTGTTGAATTCGCTGGCGGCAGTCCTGCCGCGCCAATGCGGAGGATGGGGTCCGTTTTGGACGCTCCTCCCAACAACTGACCCCGCCACTTGCGGGGTCTCTTTTTCAGGTCGAGATGGCGCGCCCCGCGGGCGAGCCTTGGGATCAATGGGCGTTCGAGTGCGCGTCGACCGGCGCCGCGCCCGCCGCCATCTGATCGTCCAGCATCAGTCGTCCCGACAGGTGGTCGGCAACCACCACCGCCCCGGTCATCATGACCAGCAGGGTCGTCGCCATGAACAGCAGGCCGATTTTCGATAGTGCATTCCGATCGGCCACGGCCGTCTCTCCTGATGGGTTGTCCCGGTATCAATCGCGGGCGCGAGTTATCGCCGGGTAAACGCGGCCGAACAATGGCAGTTCCATGGCTGCGCGCGGATGGTCGTGGGAAATCGCAAAGCTGTGGCCGGTGGGCAACCGTCAGTTGGCGGCTATGGCCTTACCCGCCTTGCCGGACTTGCGGGGCAGCGGATAGTCGCTGCTCTCGTAGAGCTGGCGGATGCCGTTGCCGTCGAACCGCTTTTCCTCGACCTCGAGATAGGCGCCGAGCAGGAGCTCCGGCGGCAGTTCTTCGATGGCAAAGCGGATGGCCTCGGCGGCGGTCGGGAAGCGCTTGTAACCGATCGGGCGGCGGGACTTGCGGCTGCGGCTGGGAAACAACTCTGAGGGCGCCCGATAGTTGATCATGGACATAGCGACAAACTCCCTGTCGCCTACTATGGCGCCGACAGCGCCGGAAATCCAGCGCCCGTGACCGCCCGCCAGCACAACGAAAAGCCCGGCGCCATGCGCCGGGCTTCTCATTTATTTTGTGGGTGCTCAGTTCGAGAGTTCGGCAACCACCTGGCTGGTCGCCGGATCAACCAGCAGGACGCGGTTGTTCACCACCATGTATTTGTAGCTGCGGACGGCCGGCACTTCGACCGCGACTTCCTGCGGCACGGCGTAAAGATGGGTCGCCTCGGGGACCCGCGTACCGACACGATATTCAACCGTTGCCTGCGCCGGCGCTGACCGCTCGCGGATGATGGTGCGGTAGACGGTCTGCCGCTGGACCGGCGTGAGTTCGAACTGCTGCGGCGCCGGCGTCGCCACGACTGTCCCGGTCGTCTGCGGCTGAGTGGTAATGATCGTGGTCTGCGCCGAGGCCGCGAGGCCGCCGGCCAGCAGGAGCACAGTGGCCGCAGCCGCGGTGCGGCCGCGCAGCATCATCGTACGCGTCATGGTGACTCTCCTTGGTCAAGTTCAGAAAACGCTGTGACCAAGAACGCTTTCGCATCGGGAAGCGTTCCGCCGCCGCCGGCAGCGGAACACGGTCCTTTGTTCACGTTTCATCACGGATTCCGTCAATCCGCGCAAAATTATTTATTCGGAAAGTATGAGTCATTTGAATCGCTTGGCTCGCTGCCTGGCGTTCAGCCTCGTTTCGCGAACAAGTTTCAGATGCGAAGCAGCCAGCGCTGCGATACCAAATTAGACGCATTCGATTCGCGGGACCTGATCACGATGATCGTCGAATCCCTGGTGGGTTTGTCGCTTGTGTTGAACGTCTCGCTGGAAAGCCGCACCGCCTACATGGCGGCGCCGTTGGCCTCTCCCGACGTCTCCATTCGCAAGAAAGAGACGGCGCTGCTGCCGCTGGTTAACCGCGCCACGACTTGCATCGTGCACCGGGCGTTTGCCGATCCGCGCTACGGCCGTGCCCGGCCGGCCGAGATCAACGACCTGATCATCGACTCGATCCCGGCCTGCGCCGCGCCGGTCCGCGCCATGATCGAGGCTCACGACAAGTTATACGGCCGTGGCTCGGGCGAGGCCTTCCTACTCGGCCCTTATCTCGACGTGCTGCCGGCCGCGATCATCAAACAGGCCGGCATCAGGGCGCCGTAGCTTTCGCGGGCCGCCGCTCGACGAAGGTCGTGCTTTCGAATGAAATCACCGGCGCCCCGTGCTGGTTGACGCCCGTCGTCAGCGTCGACATCAGACCGAAGCGCGGGCGCTTGTTGGACGGCCGCAACGCCGTGATCTCGGTCTTGTAGTCGATCGTATCGCCGGCATAGACCGGCTTCAGCCATTTGAGATCACGAAAGCCGAACGCCGGACCGGTGACCGGCACCGCCTCGCCGCGCGCAAGAGCCGCTTCGTCTTCGGCGCGGCGATAATCGACCATGAGGCGCATCCACGCGGCAGCCGTATGCCAGCCCGAGGCGCACAGCGCGCCGAAATGCGAGCGCGCGGCCTCTTCCTCGTCCATGTGAAAACGCTGCGGATCGAAGCGCCGCGCGAAGGACTTGATAAGTTCGGCCGTGAAAGTCTGGCGGCCGGTCATCATGATGTCGCCGACATGCAGGTCGTCGAAGAACGTCATGCCGCGCCTCCCGGATGCCGGCGTCCCATCATCAGAGTGCTGACCATGGTGGTGACCAGAGTGTCGGCGTCGTCGATCATCTCGAAGGTCATCTTGACGAAGCCGGTGTCGGGCCGGCTCTTCGAGGCGCGGGTTTCCGTCACCGTGGTGCGGACGCGGAGATTGGTGCCGGGGCGCAGCGGCCGGAGCCAGCGCACTTCCTCGACGCCGGGGCTGCCCATCGATGTCGAATTGAGAACGAAGCCGTCGGCGATCATGCGCATCAGCAGCGCGCAGGAGTGCCAGCCCGAGGCGGCAAGCCCGCCCATCAGCGATTCCGCGCCGGCGGCCTCGTCGAGATGCATCGGCTGCGGATCGAATTCGGCGGCGAAAGCGATGATCTCCTCACGCGTCACCAGCCGCGGCCCATAGGTCGCGGTGTCGCCCGGCTTGAAGTCTTCCCAATGCAGCTTGTCGGTCATGGGTTCAATGTAGCCATCAGGGCGAAGCTTGTCTCATGAGTTCGTCATTCCGGGGCATGCGCGCAGCGCATGAACCCGGAATGACCTCACTCAATTCGCAAAGCGGAAATGCATCACGTCGCCGTCGGCGACGACATATTCCTTGCCTTCGAGCCGCATCTTGCCGGCCTCCCGCGCGCCGGCCTCGCCGTTGCCGGCGATGTAGTCGTCATAGGCGATAGTTTCGGCGCGGATGAAACCCTTCTCGAAATCGGTATGGATGACCCCCGCTGCCGCCGGCGCCTTGGTGCCCTGGGTAATGGTCCAGGCGCGCGTCTCCTTCGGGCCGACGGTGAAATAAGTGACGAGATGCAGCAGGCGATAGCCGGCCTGCACCAAGCGGTCGAGACCTGTTTCCTTGAGGCCCACGGCTTCGAGATAGTCGGCTCGCTCGCTCTCCGGCAGCGTCGCGATCTCGGATTCGATTTTGGCCGAGATCACCACCGCGACGGCGCCCTCCTCCTTGGCGCGCGCCTCGACGCGCTTGGAGAATTCGTTGCCGGTCGCCGCATGGCCTTCATCGACGTTGCAGGCATAAAGCACCGGCGCCGAGGTCAGCAGGCCGAGCGAATGGAACAACTTCTCTTCTTCCGGCTTGCGTTCGACAACGCGCGCCGGCTTGCCGTCGCGCAGCGGCACCAGGCAGCGCTTGACCAGATCGAGCGCCTCCTTGGCTTCCTTATCATTGCCCTTGGCTTTCTTCTCCAGGGCATCGACGCGCTTCTCGAGGCTTTCGAGATCGGCCAGCATCAATTCGGTCTCGATGATGTCGATGTCGGCGATCGGGTCGATCTTGCCTTCGACATGAGTGATGTCATCATCCTCAAAGCAGCGCACGACATGGACGATGGCATCGACCTCGCGGATATTGGCGAGGAACTGGTTGCCGAGCCCTTCGCCCTTCGAGGCGCCGCGCACGAGGCCGGCGATATCGACGAAGGTGATGCGCGTCGGCAGGATCTGCTGCGACTTGGCGATGGCCGCGAGCTTTTCCAGCCGCTCATCCGGCACCGCGATCTCGCCGACATTCGGCTCGATGGTGCAGAATGGATAATTGGCGGCCTGCGCCGCCGCGGTCTGCGTCA
>JAHCKF010000156.1 GCA_026125925.1 Pseudolabrys sp. | reverse complement strand
TGAAGATGGCAGCCATCCCTCCGGGACCTGCATCCAAGCGCTGGTTGAAGGGACCTCGGCACGGACATGGATGGCCCGATTCTGGCGCTTTTCGTCCTGTCGACTTTCGTGGGGGGCATCGTCAGCGGGCTGGCCGGCTTCGCCATGGGGCTGGTCGTCTCCGGCGTCTGGCTGCACATCCTGACGCCGGGACAAACTGCCGCGCTGATCGTCGGTTACGGGCTGCTTGTCCAAAGCTACAGCATCTGGAAGCTGCGCCATGCGCTTAGCCTGCGGAAGGTAGCGCCGTTCATCGGCGGCGGCGTCATCGGCGTGCCGATCGGCGCGGCGTTGCTCGGCTACATCAGGCCCGATTTTATTCGCGACGGCGTCGGTGTGCTGCTGATCGCCTATTCCGGCTATTTCCTGATCCGGCCGCACGTCCACAGTGTGCAAGGCTCGCTTCCGGCCGATGTCGGCGTCGGGTTCCTCAACGGCATTCTCGGCGGCTTGACCGGGCTCGCGGGGCCGATCATCACCATCTGGTGCCAGTTGCGCGGCTTCCGCAGGGACGAGCAGCGGGCGATATTCCAGCCGGTGATCCTGGCTGCCTTCGCGCTCACCGCGGTGTCGCTGACCATAAACGGCACGGTGACGAAGGACCTGGTGCGGATCTACCTGTACGGCCTGCCGGCGCTCGGCGCCGGATTGTGGGTCGGCCTCAAACTCTACGGCCATCTCAACGAACATACCTTCCGCCGGGTGGTGCTGGTTCTGCTGATGCTGTCCGGCCTAGTGTTGCTGTTCGGCTGAGCCGCCTTGCCGGCGCCCCGCCGCCTCGCTAGTCTTCGATCAGCGGGGCCAGCGGCGGTCGCCCCGCGCTCCAGGCATCCTTGCCCAAGCACCGCTTCCTTCGCTGACGGAGGAAGCCCATGCTTGCGTATTCGATTTCACCCCACGAGCTCTGGCATTCGATAGCGACGCCGCGCGCGCCGCAGGTCGTCGACGTGCGCCGCCGCGACATCTACGAAGCGGTGCCGGGCCTGATCCCGGGTTCGGTCTGGCGCGAGCCGACGGCGCTCGCCAACTGGATCGATACGTTGGACCGCGGCCGGCCCGTTGTCGTCACCTGCAAGCTCGGCAAGGAGCTAAGCCAGGTCATCGTCAGCGAACTCCGCGGCCAGGGCTACGACGCCGCGCAGCTCGCCGGGGGCCAGGGCGCCTGGACCGATGCCGGTTTGCCGCTGACCGATCGCGCCGCGGCCGATCGGCTGACGCCGCGGCGGCCGTCGCTATGGGTGACGCGGCGCCAACCGAAGATCGACCGTATCGCCTGCCCCTGGCTGATCCGCCGTTTCATCGACCCGGAGGCGCGCTTCGTCTTCGTCGATCCGCCTTACGTCGCCGATGCCGCCGCCAATTTTGGCGCCATCCCCTTCGATATCGCCGGTGTCGAGATCTCCCATGTCGGGAATACTTGCTCGTTCGACACGCTGCTGCGGATATTCGGACTGGCGGACGAACCGTCGCTGGCGCGGCTGGCGCTGATCGTGCGCGGCGCCGACACCGCGCGGCACGATCTCGCCGCCGAGGCGAGCGGCCTGCATGCGATCTCGCTCGGCCTGTCCGCCACCGCCGGTGACGACGACCATGGACTCCTGGCACAGGGCTTTGCCGTCTATGATGGGCTGTTCGCGTGGGCCCGCTTTGCCGCCGACGAAAAGCACAACTGGCCCATGAAGGCGGCATGACCGGATATGACAAGCGAAACCATCACGACTCAAACAGGCGTCGCCCATCCGACTTTCGGCGAGGCTTTCAAAGTCTGGCTCAAGATCGGCTGCATCAATTTCGGCGGCCCGGCCGGACAGATCGCCATGATGCATCGCATCCTGGTGGACGAGAAAAAGTGGATCGACGAGCCGCGCTTCCTGCACGCGCTCAATTTCTCGATGCTGCTGCCGGGGCCGGAAGCGACACAGCTCGCGACCTATGTCGGCTGGCTGCTGCACGGCGTACGCGGCGGGCTCGCCGCCGGCATCCTGTTCGTGCTGCCCGGCGCCTTCGTCATGCTGGGCCTCAGCCTGCTCTACGCCTATGGCCGCGGCGTCAGCGTCATCGACGGCGCGCTGTTCGGCATCAAGGCCGCGGTGCTGGTGATTGTGCTCGAAGCGCTGATCCGTATCGGCAAGCGGGCGCTGAAGTCGTGGCTGATGGTGACACTCGCGGCCCTGGCCTTCGTCGGCATCTTCTTCCTCAACCTGCCCTTCCCGCTGATCGTCGCCGCCGCCGGCCTCACCGGCTTCCTAGTGGCGAAGTCGCGGCCCGACCTGATCGGCATCGATGGCGTCTCTGACACCGTGCTCGACCACGGCAACAACCGCTGGCGCCACGCTCTCCTCGCCCTCGTGATCGGCCTGACCTTGTGGTGGGCGCCGGTCGCGATCGCTGCGCTGACGCTCGGCACCGGCCACGTCATGGTGGCGATCGGCCTGTTCTTCTCCAAGCTCGCGGTGGTCACCTTCGGAGGCGCTTATGCGGTGCTCGCCTACATGGCGCAGCAAGTGGTGCAGACGCATCACTGGATGACGGCGCCGGAAATGGTCGACGGCCTCGGCCTCGCCGAGACGACGCCGGGGCCGCTGATCCTGGTGACTCAGTTCGTCGGCTTCCTCGCCGCGTTCCGGGCGCCGGCGCCATTCTCGCCGCTGGCGGCCGGCCTGATCGGCGCCGCGCTGACGACCTGGGTCACCTTCGTGCCGGCGATCCTGTGGATCTATGCCGGCGCGCCGTTTCTCGAAGCGCTGCGCGCCAACAAGCGGCTCGCCGGCGCGCTCGCGGCGATCACCGCGGCCGTGGTCGGCGTCATTCTCAACCTGTCGGTCTGGTTCGCCCTGCACGTGCTGTTCGGCGATGTCGCCGAGAAGCATGCGGGGCCGCTGCGCTGGTATGCGATCGATCCCAATACGCTGGACAGGCACGCCGCCATCCTGGCGATCACCGCCGCAGTGCTGACGTTCCGCTTCCACCGCAGCCTGATCGAGGTCATCGTCGTGATGGCGCTGCTGGGGATCGTGACCCAGTATTCGCTCTAGCTCTCGGCGCGCAACTCGCTTTCGTGCCAGCGCCGCAACACCAGGTGCGACAGCGCCGACAGCGCGAGGAAGATGGCGACGCCGGCGAGCGATAGCAGCAGCAGCGCCGCGAACATGCGCGGAATGTTGAGCCGGTAGCCCGATTCGGCGATGCGATAGGCCAGCCCCGAGCCGGCGCCGGCCGATCCGGCGGCGATCTCGGCGACCACGGCGCCGATCAGCGACAGCCCGCCGGCGATGCGCAGACCGGCGAGGATCTGCGGCAGCGCCGCCGGCAGCTTCAGCCGCGTCAGCACCTGCCAGCGCGACGCCTTGTAGAGACCGAACAGCGCGATGAGGTTGTGATCGACCGAGTTGAGGCCGAGCGTGGTGTTGGCCAGCACCGGAAAGAAGGCGACGATCCAGGCGCAGGCCAGCACGGCGAGATGCTGCGGCAGGTAGATCAGCAGCAGCGGCGCGATGGCGACCACCGGCGTCACCTGGAGGATCACGGCGTAGGGGTAGAACGAGTATTCGACGAGCCGCCACTGGTTGAAGGCCATCGCCAGCACGATGCCGCCGGCCGCCGCCAGGAAGAAGCCTTCGAAAGTCAGGCCGAGCGTCACCAGCAGCGAGTTGAACAACAGCGCGCGGTCATCGACCAGCGCGCCGAAAACCAGGCCCGGGCTCGGCAGCACATAGGCGGGAATGGCGAAGAAGCGGACCATCGCCTCCCACACCACGACGACGATGGCGAGCAGCAGCGCCGGCAGGGCTATGCGAAGGATGGGCTCGCTCGTGCCCCTCTTCATGCGCCCTGCTCCATGGCCGCGCCGAGCGCCTCGGCGACCTGCCGGCAATAGCCGGCATAGTCGGCCGAGGTGCGGAAGCGCTCGTCGCGCGGGTAAGGCGCCGGGATGGCGATCTCGGCGAAGACGCGGCCTGGGCGCGGCGTCATCACCACGATGCGCTGCGACAGGTAGACCGACTCGAACACCGAATGGGTGACGAAGATCACGGTGCGGCGCAGCGCCTGCCACAGCGACAACAGGTCGTTGTTAAGCTTGAAGCGCGTGATCTCGTCGAGCGCCGCGAAGGGCTCGTCCATCAGCAGCAGCCGCGGTTCGGTCACCAGGGCGCGGGCGATAGAGACCCGCATTTTCATACCACCCGACAGCTCCCGCGGGAACGCGTCGACGAACTCCCCGAGCCCGACATGGGCCAGCGCCGTCGCCACCGCCCCGCGCGCCACAGCCGGGGCCACCCCCGCCAGCGACAGCGGCAGCTCGACGTTGCGGGCGACGCTCGCCCACGGCATCAGGGTCGGCTCCTGGAAGACGAAGCCTATCTCTCCCTCGGCCGCCTCCGCCGCGCGGCCCTGCGGCCATTCGACCGTGCCGCGCGTCGGCGCGCTGAGGCCGGCGACGATGCGCAGCGCGGTCGACTTGCCGCAGCCCGACGGCCCGAGCAGCGACACGAACTCGCCGGCATGAACGTCGAGCGACAGCCCCGCCAGCGCGACGACACCGTTGTCGAACGTCTTGCCGACGTCGCGCAGGGAGACGATGGAATTGAGTGTTGCCGATGGGTTGGCCATGTTCTCCGTTATGGCCGCAAAATCACTTCGGCCGCAGGTTGACGCCGACGCCCTTGTTCACGAATTGCAGCGTGTAGGCCTTCTTGTAATCGAGGCCGGCCTTGATGACGCCGGTGCGCACCATCTTGTCGTAGAAACTGTGCATGCGCGCGTCGGTCATGGCGCCGATGCCGAGCTTGAGCGTGTCACCGGAGTCGACGATGCCGTATTCCTTCATCTTGGCGATCGAATAGGTCAGCAGCGCGTCGGTCATCTCCGGGTTGTGCTTCTTGATGAGGTCGTTGCCCGGTTTGCTGTCGCCGTAAAGATAGTTGTACCAGCCGATCGCCGAGGCATCGACGAACTTCTGAACCAGATCGGGATCCTTATCGACAAGGTCCTGTCGCGTTTCGATCAGCGTCGAGTAGCTGTTGAAGCCGTAATCGGCGAGCAGGAAGACCTTCGGCTTGAACTTGCCCTGGGTCTCGACCGCGAAGGGCTCGGACGTGACGTAGCCCTGCATCGCGCTCTTCTGGTCGGCGAGGAACGGCTGCGCATTGAAGGTGTAGGGCTTCACGCTGCGTTCGGTGAAGCCGTAGTCGGCCTTGAGCCACTGGTAGTAGCTCGCCATGCCTTCCTTGGAAACGAACAAGGTCAGGTTCTTGAGGTCGTCGAGCGTATTCGCCGTGCCGGGATGGGCGATGAAAACCTGCGGGTCCTTCTGGAACGACGCCGCGACCGCGATCGTCGGGATTTTCTGCTCCACGGCGTCGAAGCTCTGCAGCGAATTCGCGCTCATGAAGAAGTCGATCTTGCCCACCGGGAGCAGGATGCGATTGTTGATGTTGGGCCCGCCGGGCACGATCTCCACGTCGAGGCCGTACTTCTTGTACGTGCCGTCGGCCGCGGCCTGGTAGAAGCCGCCATGCTCGGCCTCGGCGACCCAGTTGGTGCCGAAGCGCACCTTGCGCAGCTCGGGGCCTTCCTTCTTCGGCGCCGGCGCGCCCCCCGACGACGCCGCGGCCGGCAGGCAGCCGACCAGCGGCAGTGCCGCCAGCGCGAGAACGGCCGGAAGAAACCTGAAGACACGGCGCATGGTCGAGCTCTCTCCAGTACTGTTCTGAGCGCAGGAACATAGCGCGGCGCAACATTGAAGGTAAGGCCCGCCCCCCGCTCTGAACAGCTCCGATGGCGTGTCGCATCGGCGCAATGCGGCTGCCGCGCTTGTATTAAGCGGCTCAATTTGCATTGATAGAGACAATAAAAACGCCGCGGTCCAAGCCCGAACACGGGCAGAGGCCCCGGACAATGATGGAGGAGCCCCATGTCGCTATTCTCGCGCGCGTTTATCAGGACCGCGCTCGCCGCCGGTGCGGCACTTGCCTTGTCGGCCGGCGCCGCCTCGGCGCAGACCGAAATCAAGCTGGGCCATGTCGGCGCGCCCGGCTCGCTGTTCGCGCAATCGGCGGACCTCTATGCCGCCAAGGTCAATGCCCAGCTCGGCAACAAAGCCAAGCTCGTGGTCTACGGCTCGAGCCAGCTCGGCGGCGACACTGAACTCCTGAAGAAGCTCAAGCTCGGCACTGCCGATCTGGCGCTGGTGTCGACCGTGATGACGTCGGTGGCGCCGGAATTCGGCGTCTTCGAAATGCCCTATCTGGTGCAGAACCGCGGCCATGCCGCGCGCATCGCCAAGGAAGTGACGCATCCCATCCTCGGGCCGGTCGCGGAAAAGGCCGGCTATCGCATTCTCGGCGTCTGGGAGAATGGCTACCGCGAAATCACCAACAACAAGCGCCCGATCGTCAAGCCCGCCGATCTCGAAGGCGTGAAGCTGCGCGTGCCCGGCGGCGTCTGGCGTGTGAAGATGTTCAAGGCCTATGGCGCGAGCCCGTCGCCGATGGAGCTCAAGGAAGTCTTCGTCGCGTTGCAGACCGGCGTGATGGACGGCCAGGAAAATCCGCTGACGCAGATTTACTCGCAGAAGTTCCAGGAAGTGCAGAAGTATCTGTCGCTGACGGGCCATGTCTATACGCCGGCCTATCTGACTGGCGGCGCCTCCTGGTCGCGGCTGCCGGCGGACGTCCAGAAGATCCTGAAGGACACCGCCGTCGCCATCGAGCCGGAGATCCTGGCACTCGCCGCCAAGCTCGACGGTGAGCTGATCGACAAGATGAAGGCCTCCGGCATCCAGGTGAACGAAGCCGACAAGCCGGCTTTCGTCGCCGCATCAAAGGCGATCTACGAAGAGTTCGCCAAGGAAGTGCCCACCGGCAAAGAACTGATCGACAAGTCGCTCGATCTCGCCAAGGGCTCCTGACGGCATCGGACGAGCCGGGCTCCGCCGGGGCCCGGCTCACCGAATTCCCGTCGGCCTGACATTTCCCGAATTTGACGGCTGGAATTTATGGACGCGTTTCAACGTTGGTTCGATCGCGCGCTGGAAGTCATCGCCGCTGTAATGATGACGATAGTGACCGCCATCATTGTCGCCGGCTTCATGTTCCGATGGGCCGGCCATTCGCTGGTCTGGTATGACGAAGTGGCGGCCATTTCGCTTTGCTGGCTGACCTATTACGGCGGCGCACTGGCGGCTTTGCGCGGCGCGCATATCGGCTTTCCGGGTCTGGTCAACGCGATGCCGGCGAACTGGCGTGTCGCCGCGACCCTCTTCTCCTCGGCGGTCACGATCTTCTTCTTCGGCCTGCTCGCCTATATGGGCCTCCAGGTCGTCCAGATATTGAAGGGCGATACGCTGGTGTCGATCCCGGAAGTATCGCTGCAGGTGACCCAATCGGTCATTCCGATCACCTCGACGCTATTCGTGATCGCCGAACTGGTGAAGCTCCCGGGATTGCTGCGTGAAGCGAGACGCGGACCGCTGATCGATCATGAGGTCAAGGAGGCTCTCGAGTCCGCGGGAATCGACACGACCGAAGCCAATCCGGTGCGCACGCCATGACAATAGGTCTCATGCTTGTCGGAATGTTCGTACTGGTGCTGCTCAATGTGCCGGTCGCGGTCGCGCTTGGCGTCGTCGCGGTCGTGGCGATCTGGACGATCCAGGGCTCGCAGATGTTGCCGAACGT
>JAHCKF010000155.1 GCA_026125925.1 Pseudolabrys sp. | reverse complement strand
CCGGTTCTATCGGGCGGCGAGAAGCAGCGCGCGGCGATCGCGCGCGCCGTGATCGCGCGGCCGCAACTGCTGCTCGCCGACGAGCCGACCGGCAATGTCGATCCGAGCCTCGCGCAGCGGCTGCTGCGGCTGTTCGTCGAACTCAACAAGTCCGGCACATCGGTGGTGATTGCGACACACGACATCGCGCTGATGGATCAATACGACGCCCGCCGCCTCGTGCTGCACGACGGCCGCTTGCACATTTACGACTGATCATGGCTATCGCCGACGACCTCAGACACGATCCGAACTTGTCGCCGCGCGTTGCGATGCCAGCGAAGCCGCGCTTCGAGACGCCGCTGGTGCCGCGCAACTCGATCGCCGGCAGCGCGTTGATCGCCGTCGTCGCCATCATGACGTTTCTCGCTTCGCTCACCACCGGCGCCGCGATCCTCGTCGGCCAGGCCGCGAGCGAATGGCAGGCCGATGTCGCGCGCGAGATCACGATTCAGGTGGTGCCGGCCTCCGGCCGCGACACCGATGCGGTCGTCGACAAGGCGGCCGCGGTCGCGCGCGCCTTTCCCGGCATCGCCGACGTGCGCGTCTACAGCAAGGAAGAATCCGGCAAGCTGCTCGAGCCGTGGCTTGGCAGCGGTCTCAGCCTCGATGACCTGCCGATCCCGCGCCTCATTGTGGTGCGGCTTGCCGCCGACGCCAACGTCGACACGGCGCAGCTCAACCGCCAGCTAGCGGCGCAAGCGCCCGGCGCGACGCTCGACGACCACCGCGGCTGGATCGACCGCATGCGCGCCATGGCCGGATCGGTGGTCGGCGGCGGCATCGCCATTCTCGTGTTGATCGTCGCCGCCACCGTGCTGTCCGTCACCTTCGCGACGCGCGGCGCCATGGCGACCAACAGAAACGTCATCGAAGTGCTGCACCTGGTCGGCGCCAAGAACGGCTTTATCGCCAACAATTTCCAACGCCACTTTCTGGTCATGGGTTTGCAGGGCGGCGCCATCGGCGGCGGCGCGGCCATCCTGGTGTTCCTGATCGCGGCGCTCATCGGGTACTGGACCGCGGGCAGCGCCGCCGGCGACCAGAGCGCGGCGCTGTTCGGCTCCTTTTCGCTGGGGCTGTTCGGCTATGCCGCCGTGCTGGCGCAGATCGTGCTCAGCGCCGTGGTCACCGCGGTGACCTCGCGTCATACGGTCAACCGAACCCTCGAAGCCATCGACTAAGTTGGCCGCAAATGGGGCCGTTTCGGTCTATCCACGGCCGTTTTGCGCGTAGATCGCGGCCCGGCAATAGTGCTATGCCGTCTGCGGCGTGATTGGGTTGACGACGAGATGTTCGCAGGTTTTGCTCGCTGGATCGGTTTTCTGACCATGTTGACCGCGGTGGTCGGCGGGCTGGTGCTGACCTGCGGATTCTTCTGGTTCGCCTCGCAGATTGCGAGCGACGAGGTGATGCTCGACAGCAGGGCCGACGGCATCGTCGTCTTGACCGGCGCGGCGCCGCGCATTCCCGACGCGATCGAATTGCTGGCGGCCGAGCGCGGCAAGCGCCTGTTGATCACCGGCGTGCACCGTGCCACCTCGGCAAGCGAGATCGCGCGGCTGACGCCGCTCTATTCGAAATATTTTACCTGCTGCATCGACCTCGACCGCTCGGCGCTCAATACCTTCGGCAATGCGCTGGAAGCGCGGCGCTGGACCCGCGAGCATAACTTCACGTCGCTCATCGTCGTTACGTCGAACTGGCACATGCCGCGCGCCATGGCGGAAATCGAGCATCAGTTGCCGGATGTCAGGCTGATCGCCTATCCGGTGATGTCGGAAACGGTCAGGACCAAGCCGTGGTGGGAAAATATCGGCACCGCGCGGTTTCTCGCGGCCGAGTATTTGAAATACCTGTTCGCGCTCGTCCGGATGCGTCTCGATCCGGATTCCCCGTGAGGACCGCCGGCTCGTGCTGATCCTTGTCCGCTCCGTCGCCTTCAATCTGGCGTTCTATCTGAACACCGCGTTCTGGCTGGTGGTCGCCCTGCCGACATTCTTCATGCCGTTCTGGGCGATCGTCGAGATCGCGCGGATCTGGGGCAAGGTGAACCTCGTGCTGCTGCGCGTGATCTGCGGCATCAAGGTCGAGATCCGCGGCCGCGAGAAGATCCCTCAGGGGCCACTGCTAGTCGCTTCGAAACATCAGTCCGCCTGGGAGACTTTCGCGCTCGTCACCCTGTTTCCCAATCCGGTCTTCATCCTCAAGCGCGAACTGCAATGGATCCCGATCTTCGGCTGGTTCACGATCAAGGGGCGCATGGTGCCGGTCGATCGCGGCCGCGGCGCCGCGGCGCTGCGCGCTATGGCCGAGCGCGCGCGCCATGAACTCGCGCAGAATCGCCAGCTCATCATTTTTCCGGAAGGCACGCGGCGTGCGGCCGGCGCCGAGCCGCGCTATAAGTACGGCGTCGCGCATGTCTATGCGACCGCCGGGGTTCCCTGTTTGCCGATCGCGCTGAACTCCGGCCTGTTCTGGCCGCGCCGCACGTTCCGGCGTTATCCGGGGACGGTGATCGTCGAAATCTGCGACATCATTCCGCCCGGCCTCGACCAGCAGACCTTCTTCGACACGCTGCAGACCGAGATCGAGAGCGCGACCGCGCGCCTGATCGAGGAAGGCCGGCAGGAGATGGGCCGCGCCTAGCCGCCGCCCTTGAGCTGCTGCGCCAGCAGATGCAGGTCGCGATCACGCACGCCGAGGCTTTCCAGTTCGGCGACGGTGGCGATGACGTAGTCGCGGTTGGCGCCCGAGCGGCCATGACCCTGCCGGCAGTAGTGGAGCTGCTCGGCCAGCGTAAGCTGCCCGGCATATTGCTCGTGGCCGCGATCGACCACATAGCACAAGGCGCGCACATTGGTCTGCGGATCGTCATCGAGCCAGATCCGCCGCCATGCCTCGCGGTACACCATGGTGACCTGCTCGCGCTCGCGCAGATAGGCGATGGTCTCCTCTCGTTTCGAAGCCGCTACGCGGTAGGCGATGCCGCGGCAGTTGCCACCGCGGTCGAGGCCGAGGACGAGACCGGGCTTTTCCGGGGTTCCGCGGTGCACGAAAGAATAGACGCAGAGCGCCCGGTGCGCGCCGACCAGTCGCGCCTGCCGCCGCTCCAGCGCCTCGAAACCCGGCCGCCACATCAGCGAGCCGTAACCGAAAACCCAGAACTCGCCGGTTTCGTCTGAGGGCAGGGGTGTCATGGATTCATCGGATACCGGGACGCGCAGGCCGGGCGGTCGCGTACCAAGCGGCCTGCGCCGGCGCAATGGTCCGTCCGGGAAAAGTTTCATCCGGCGCGGAATCTGACCTTGAGTTCGCGCGCCGCCTGCGCAAAGAGGACGCAGAGGCATGTAAGCGGAAGCTTGGGCGCAGAAGTGCCTCAATTGGCAGGTTTGACAATTCTCCTCATGACACCGTCCGAACCCGTCCGCCGCTCTTCCACGCGGCGCTATGTCGTGCTTCTCGTTCTGGTCGTCGCTCTGATCGGCGGCTGGTCGGCCTTCTGGTATGTCGCCGCCGGCAAGGTGCAGTCGACGCTGGAAGGCTGGCGCGCGCGCGAAGCGAAATCCGGCCGCGTCTACCAATGTGGCAAGGAGGGCGTCGGGGGCTTCCCGTTCCGCTTCGAGTTTACCTGCCAGAACGCCAGCGCCGTTTTCCAGACCCGCCATGCGCCGCTCGAGGCCAAGATCGGCGGCGTGGTGGTGGTGTCGCAGGTCTATCAACCCACATTGCTGATCAGTGAATTCCAGGGGCCGCTCACCATCACCGCGCCCGGCAAGCCGCCGGAGCTGACGATGAACTGGGCGTTGTTCCAGTCGAGCGTACGCGGCACGCCCGCCGCGCCGGAGCGGGTTTCGCTGGTGTTCGACAAGCCGACGCTCGATGCCCTTGACGGCGGCACCCCGCAGCCGCTGCTGCGTGCCGAGCATCTCGAACTGCACGCCCGGCTCCTCGAAGGCCTGGTGAGCGACCACCCGGTGCTCGAGGTGGCGATCCGCACCCGCGGCGCCTTCGCGCCCCGGGTCCCGGCGCTGGCGGCGCAGCCGGTGGATGCCGTGTTCGACACCGTGTTTCGCGGCCTGACCGACTTCTCACCGAAGCCGTGGCCCGAGCGCTTCCGCGAGATCGCCGCCAACAAGGGCCGTATCGAGATCACTGAGACGCGCGCCGTGCAGGGCGAAACGCTGGCGGTCGGCGCCGGCAATCTGTCGATCGGCGACAATGGCCGCCTCCAGGGCCAGCTCGACCTCACGGTTGCCGGTCTCGAGCCGTTCCTCAAGTCGATCAACGCCGAACAATTGGTGCAGGCCTCGCCCTCGGTCGATCGCCTCGCCAGCGCGCTCGATCGCCTGTCGCCCGGCCTCGGCCAGGCGGCCAAGCAGCAGGTCGGCGCCAATCTCTCGGCCGGCATTAACATGCTCGGGCGCAAGACCACGCTCGAGGGCCGGCCGGCGGTGTCGCTGCCGCTGCGCTTCGATGACGGCCGCATGTATCTCGGCCCGATCCCGCTCGGCGATTCACCGACTCTGTTTTAGGTGACTCTGAGAAACCGGGTCCCGCTGGGCCGGACCTTGCGCTAACCTGACGGCCGAACCCTTGGGGAGGCCGGCATGTCGCTCGAATTCCTGATCACGTCGTTCATCGTCGTCATTTCGCCGGGCACCGGCGTGCTCTACACGCTGGCGATCGGGCTGTCGCGCGGCGGCAAGGCCAGCGTCGCCGCCGCCTTGGGCTGCACGCTCGGCATCGTGCCGCACATGGCGGCGGCGATTCTCGGACTTGCCGCGCTGCTGCACACCAGCGCGCTGGCCTTCGAAATCTTCAAATATGCCGGCTGCGCCTATCTGCTCTACATGGCATGGGGCACGTTGCGCGAGCACGGACCCTTGAGTGTCTCCCGCGAAACCGACCGCCGCACCGCCGCCTCCATCGCGGTCAAGGGCATCCTCATCAACATCCTCAATCCGAAGCTGTCGATCTTCTTCCTCGCCTTTCTGCCGTTGTTCGTCAGCGCGACGGAGCCGAACGCCGTCGCGCGCATGCTCGAACTGAGCGGCGTGTTCATGCTCATGACGTTCGCGGTGTTTGTTCTGTACGGTCTGTTCGCCGCCGCGGTGCGCGATCATGTGATCACGCGGCCGCGCGTGATGGCCTGGCTGCGGCGCTCATTCGCCGCCGCCTTCGTCGCGCTCGGCGCCAAGCTGGCGCTCAGCTCGCGCTGATCAACCTTCGTCCGGCGCGTAGGGCTTGGGCAGCGGCTCGTGCGGCAGCCCGGCATGGACGCGGCCGAAGTCCGGCACCGCGGAGTCCTGGCCGATCTGCACGATGCCCTTGCGGATGGCGCGCGTGCGCGTGAAGTGCTCGAACAAGGTGTCGCCGTCGCCGTTGCGGATCGCCTTGGTCAGCAGCGCGATGTCTTCGTTGAAGCGGCCGAGCATCTCGAGCACGGCGTCCTTGTTGGTGACGAAGATGTCGCGCCACATCGTCGGATCGGACGCGGCGATACGGGTGAAGTCGCGGAAGCCGCCGGCGGAGAATTTCAGCACTTCCGAGCGCGTCACCGTCTCCAGTTCGTCGGCGGTGCCGACGATCGTGTAGGCGATGAGATGCGGCAGATGGCTGGTCACCGCCAGCACCAGATCGTGGTGATCGGGCGCCATGGTCTCGACATTGGCCCCGAGCAGTTTCCAGAACGCCGCAAGTTTCTCGACCGCGGCCTGGTCTTGGCCCGGCGGCGGCGTCAGGATGGACCAGCGATTGACGAAAAGCTCGGCAAAGCCGGCATCGGGGCCAGAATATTCGGTGCCGGCGACCGGATGCGCGGGCACGAAATGCACGCCCTTGGGAATGTGCGGGCCCATGTCGCGCACGATCGAGCCCTTGACCGAGCCGACGTCGGACACGGTGGCACCCGGCATCAAATGCGGCGCGATGTCCTTGGCAACCGCGCCGCAGGCGCCGACCGGAATGCAGACGATGACCAGATCGGCGCCTTCGACCGCAGCTTCGTTGGTCTCGACGACCTGATCGGCAATGCCGAGCTCGGCGACGCGGCGGCGCGTCGCCTCCGAGCGCGCGGTGGCGACGATCGAGCCGACCGCGCCCTGCGCCTTGGCGGCACGCGCGATCGACGAGCCGATCAGGCCGACGCCGATGAGGGCGAGGCGGTTGTAGAGGGGAGCGGGTTTGGTCACGCCGCCTTCCCCATGAACTCCTTGAGCGCGGCGACGACGAGCTTGTTGGCCTCCTCGGTGCCGATCGTCATGCGCAAGCAGTGCGGCAGGCCGTAGCCGGCGACACGGCGCAGGATGATCCCGCGTTTGGTCAGGAACTCGTCGGCTTCCGGAGCGGTGCTGCCCTTGGTTTCGGGAAAGTGGATCAGTACGAAATTGCCGACGCTCGGCGTCACCTTGAGGCCGAGCTTGTCGATTTCGTCGCTCACCCAGGCGAGCCACTTGTTGTTGTGCGCGACCGCCTTTTCCAGATGCGCGGCGTCCTCGATGGCGGCGATGCCGGCCTTGATCGCGGCAGAGTTGACGTTGAACGGGCTGCGCACGCGGTTGAGCACGTCGACGATGTTCCCCGGGCCGTAGAGCCAGCCGAGACGAATTGCGGCGAGGCCGTGGATCTTGGAGAACGTGCGGCACATCACGACGTTTTCCGACGTCGCCACCAGCTCGATGCCGGCCTCGTAGTCGTTGCGCTGCACGTATTCGGCGTAAGCGGCGTCAAGCACGAGGATGACGTTGCCCGGCAGCGCCTTGTGCAGGCGCTTGACCTCGTCGAACGGCACATAGGTGCCGGTCGGGTTATTCGGGTTGGCGAGGAAGACCAGGCGTGTCTTCGGCGTCACCGCAGCGATCATGCCGTCGATGTCGGCGGTGAAGTTCTTCTCCGGCACGGCGATAGGCTTGGCGCCGCGGCTCAGCGAATAGATCGGATACATGAGGAAGCCGTGCTGCGAGTACACGACTTCATCGCCGTCGGTCAGATAAGCCTGCGCCAGCATGTTGAGGAGATCGTCCGAGCCGGCGCCGCAGACGATGCGCGCCGGATCGAGGCCGTAGACGCGGCCGATGGCATTGCGCAGTTCGGTGACTGCGCCATCCGGGTAATCCTCGAGCTTGGCGCCGGCGGCCTGATAGGCGGCGGCGGCCTTCGGCGAAGGCCCGAGCGGACTCTCGTTCGACGACAGCTTGTGGATCTTGTCGACGCCGGGCGCGCTGCTTTTGCCGGGGACGTAGGGCGCGATATCGAGCACGCCGGGGCGCGGGACGGGACGCAAGGGAGAGGCAGTCATGTTCAAGCCATTGCTGGAAGTGGGCCGGGAGGGTCGGGCCGGAGTGGCTCAGGCCTTGTCGGCGGCAACCGTATAGCGGGTTGCGTGGCTGCCGACGAGGGCCATCGACCGGACCGTGGCGCCGGCCTTGCCCAGAGCCTGGGCGATATCGTGGATGTTCTGACCGTGCGGCAGGGTGACCAGCAGGGCGGCGCCGTCGAAGGCGCGGTCCGGCACCGCCAGGAATTCGGCCATCGTCGTCAGCGTCTGGGCCGCCTGGGCGCTCCAGCCGGAGACGCGGACGCTCCACACCTCGACCTCGGTGGCGCGCGCATCGTCCGCCACCCGCGAGATGACGAAGACGGGCAGCGCGGCCGGGTGATCGTGGCGCTCGACGAAGGGC
>JAHCKF010000154.1 GCA_026125925.1 Pseudolabrys sp. | reverse complement strand
AGGTGCAGCCGGTGCCGTGCGTGTTTTTCGTATCGATGCGCTTGGCCGCAAGACGTGTGACCGCGCCGCTGTTGTCGACCAGCAGATCGACGGCCTCGTCGCTCTCGGCAAAGCCTGCGCTATGTCCGCCCTTGATCAGCACGGCGCGCGGGCCGAAGGCGAAGATGTCGCGCGCCTGCGCTTCCATCTCGGCTTCGCTGCGCGCCACCGGCTTGCCGGTGAGCGCGGCGGCCTCCGGCAGGTTCGGCGTGACGATCTCGGCGAGCGGCATCAGCTCGCTGCGCAGCGCGGCGACGGCGTCCTCGGCGAGCAGCCGGTCGCCCGAGGTCGCGACCATGACGGGGTCGAGTACGATGTGCCGCGCCTGCCGGCGATTGAGCTCGGCGGCGACAACGCGGATGGTCTCGGCGCGCGACAGCATGCCGATCTTGACCGCCGCGACGTCGAAGTCGGAAAAAATCGCTTCGAGTTGCGCCGCGATGAACACCAGCGGCACATCGTGAATCGCTGTAACGCCCTGTGTGTTCTGCGCGGTCAGCGCCGCAATCACCGACGTCCCAAAGACCTCGTTGGCGGCGAAGGTCTTGAGATCGGCCTGAATGCCGGCGCCGCCGCCGCTGTCCGAACCGGCGATCGTCAGCGCGATAGGAGTCAAGCCGCGCCTCGCTTCTTCAGCGCCACGTCGACGACGCCGCGCAGATCACCGGCCGCCACGGCAGGATCCTTCGCCATCGAGAGCGCCGAGATTACAGCGACGCCGTCGGCGCCGGCAGCGATGACTTCCGCGGCATTGTTGGCATCGATGCCAGCAATCGCACAAATCGGCATCCCGGCTTTGCGCGCGCGTATGGCGGCAGCGATGGCGCGCAGACCGCTGGTGCCGATCGGCGCCGACGTGTTGTCCTTCGAGGTCGTGGCGTAGACGCCGCCAATGGCGACATAGTTGAGGAGTTCGAGCGGCGCGGCTTGCGCCTCCTCCATCGACTTGATGCTCAGCCCGATGATCGCATCGGGCCCGAGCAGCCGCCGCGCATCGGCCGTGCTCATATCGTCCCAGCCGATATGGATGCCGTCGGCCTTAGCGGCGAGCGCCACATCGATACGATCATTGATCAGCAATGGCGTGCCGCGCGGCTTGAGCACCGCGGCGATGTCGCGCGCCTCTTCGATCATCACGCGCGTCGAGCCGTGCTTGTCGCGCAACTGCACCAGCGTCACGCTCTCGACAATCAGCGCGGTCAGCGCCGGCAGCGAACGCCCGCCGGCGACCGCGGGATCGACAAGCGCATAAACACGAAGATCGATATTCATCAGGTACGATCCTTACAAAGTAATGCGCGCGCGCGTCTTGAGAGCGTCCGCGTCGAGCGTGTGAAGCGCGTCCAAGATGCCGACAGCAAAGCTGCCTGGGCCCTGCGCCGTTGCCGCCGCGATCTCGCCGGCGACGCCGACGATCAGCAACGCCGACGCCGTCGCGATCAGCGCGTCGGCTTCGACCGCGAGACAGGCCGCGACCATCGCGGAAGCCGCGCAGCCCATGGCGGTGACCTTGGCCATCAGCGGGTCGCCATTGTCGAGCGTGACGGCGCGCACGCCATCGGCGATGACATCTTGCGCTCCGGACAAACCGATCGTGACGCCGCGCTCGCGGGCAAAGGCGGCCACCGCATCGGCAGAAGTCGCAGTGCCGGCGAGCGCCGCGAATTCATCGGCGTTGAGCCGCATCGCAGCGGGATGCAGAAACAAAAGGTCGCGTGCGTAGCTGGCACGCGGCGGCGCGCGGTCGACGAAGACCGGATCGAGAACCCAGGGCAGGCGCGCCTGGACGGCCGCATCGACCGCGATCGACGTCGCCTCGCGCCGTTCGGTGCCGAAGGTGCCGAGATTGACCAGCAGCGCGTTGCTGCGTTTGACGAAGGCGCCGATCTCCGCCGGCGACAAGGTCATCGAAGGGATGGCGCCGAACGCCAGCAGCACATTGGCGGTAAAATTCTGCGCCACCGAGTTGGTGATGCAGTGGACGCGCGGCGATCGGGCGCGCACGCGCGCGAGAACGCCGGCGGCCTCTGAGGCAAACCCAGCCGGTGTAACGATTTGGCGCGATGAGGCTGTCTGTTCCTGCATCTCCATCCCTCCGCCGGCATGACCCGGATCAGGTTCGTTGGGTTGGCCGACACCTCGACCTCTCAGCCCGGCCACCGCCGGACACCCCACGAGATTGCTGCAATCTACCTAATCCGCGACACCGGCCAAGGCAAGTGCGTCGCCCTGAAGCGACGAAAATTCCGGTGAATCCGCGCCTTGCCAGGCCGACGCGATTTTGCTGTGTTGCGGCACTTGCCACGCCGGCCCGGAGACCACCCCCGATGACCCCGTTTTTCATCCAGATCAAATGCGAGCTTGGCAAGGCCTACCAGGTGGCCAACGAACTGGCCGAGGCTGAAATTGCCTCGGAGATCTACTCCACCGCCGGCGACTACGACCTGCTGGTGAAGTTCTACGTCGATAGCGCAACCGACATCGGCCACTTCGTGAACGAGAAGGTGCACTGCATCCCGGGGATCAAGGACACCTACACGATCATCACTTTCAAGGCCTTCACCGCCTAGCCGCCCGTCAGATCTCCGGCCGGCGCGGTCCCTGCGCCTCGCGCGCGCGAGCGATGCCGAGCTGCCGCTCGCGCCAGATCACGACCAGCCCTGCGCCGGCGACGATCGAGGCGCCGAGATAAACCATCCCGCTCGGCAGTTCGCCGAAGAACCAATAGCCGATCGCCAGCGCCCACAGCAGCGACGTGTAGTCGAACGGCGCGATGACCGACGCGGTGGCGTAACGGTAGCTCTCCGTCAGGAAGATATGCGCGATGCCGCCGAGCACGCCGGTGGCGACCAGCGCCGTGAGTTCGGACGCCGTGGGGGTGTACCAGGCGAAGGGCAAGGTCGCCGCGCCGACCAAGGCACAGGACAAGGAAAAATAAAAGACGATCGACGAAGTCGATTCGCTCATCGTCAGCCGCCGGGTCTGGACGACCGCCCCCGCGTTGCAGAAGGCAGAGATGAGCGCCAGCACCGAACCCACTGCGGCGGCTGCTCCGACGCCGGCCTCGGCATAGTGCTTCGGGTCGAAATTCGGAATCAGCATCACGACGACGCCGACAAATCCGACGGCGACCGCCGTCCAGCGAAACAGGCGCACCCGTTCCTTGAGGACGAAGGCGGCAAGACCCACGGTGATCAAGGGCGAACAGAACTGGATGGCCGTGGCATCGGCCAGCGGCAGCCGCGCCAGGGCCGAGAAGTTCGAAAACATGCCGCAGACACTGACGGTGCCGCGGCCGAGGTGGCCGAAGAACCGGTTCGTGCGGACCGCGGTGAGCAACTCGCCGCGGAAGGCGTAAATCAGCAGCACTGGCGGAATGGCACAGGCGGAGCGGAAGAACACGATCTGGCCGACCGGAGCCACATCGCTTAGCTGCCTGACCAGCGCCGACATCGCGGCGAACATCAGCGCAGAAATCAACTTGAAGGCGATGGCTTTTAAAAGGTTGGTCGGCGGGGCATGCATGGAGAGCCCCTGCTTACCTCCCCCGGCCGCCCTTGTCCCGAATTTTCACGCCGGTGGCGCGCCCGCGCACTATTTTTTCGCCGGCGGCACCGGTCCGTCGATCGGCGTCAGCGACTTGATATAGACGGCCATCGCCTGCCGGTCGGCATCGCCGAGCTGTGCGGTGTTCCGGATCACAGCCGTCATGCTGCCACCGGCGGAATCGAAGTCGGGCGTCATCCCCGACTGGAGGAAATAGGCGATATCCTTTTCCGACCAGGAGCCGATGCCCTTCTGCGTGATGTTGGGCACCCAGCCCTGGCCCTCGGGATTTGGGCCGCCGGCGAAGCGCGCGTCATTCACAAGACCGCCCAGGAAATTCCGGGCCGTGTGGCATTCGGCGCAGTGGCCGGGCCCGTTGACCAGGTAGAAGCCGCGGTTCCACTGGGCGCTTTTCGCCGGATCGGGGGTGAACGGCCTGGCGTCGAGGAACAGGAGCTTCCAGCCGCCGACGAGCCGGCGAATGTTGAACGGGAACGGCAGATCGTGGGGCGGCGTCAGGCCCTGCACCGGCGGCAGCGTCTTCAAATAGGCGAAAAGGTCCCGCAGGTCCGGCGTCGTCATCCGCCGGTAGGACGTATAGGGGAACGCCGGATAGAGATGTTCGCCGGAGGGCGAGGTTCCGTCGCGCATCGCCGTGGCGAATTGCACCTCGGTCCAGGCGCCGATGCCATCCTTCGCATCTGGCGAGATGTTCGGCGGGTAGAAGGTACCGAACGGCGAGGTCAGCGGCTCGCCGCCGCCGAGATGAGTGCGGTCATCCTTGCCCTTGGCGTGGCACGACACGCAACCACCGATATCAAACATGGTCTTGCCGTTGACGAGATCGGCCTTGTGCGGCGTCGCAAACTCGGCCGCCGGTTCAACCTCCGGTACGGTCAGGAACCAGAAGGCCGCCAGCGCCACGACGCCGGCAACGACAGCAAGACCAATCAGCTTGCGGAGCATGCACACCTCTCCAGGACGCTTCACTCAGTGTAGCTTGCCCGCCGGCAAGTGAAAGGGCGGCGCGTCGGGGACGGCCGCCCTTGGTTCAACCGGCTAAAGCCAGCGAACGATCAGCTCTTCTTGATGCGATAGGTTTCATGACAGCCGCCGCAGTCCCTGCCGATGTTACCCATCGCAGCCTTCAGGCCATCGAGATCCTTGACCGAGGCTTCCGCCGCCTTGGCGTCTGCAGCGAACTTGACGAAGCGCGCTTTGAAATCGTCCATGTTCTCCCAGATTTTCGGCGACGCCGTGGTGTCGCCACCGGTCTTGGAGTCGGCCGGGAAAAGCGCCGGCATCTTCGCTGAAACGTCCTGGAACGTCTTGAACGACTGCTGCGCGGTGGCGAGATCAAACGGCGATTCGCCCTTCAACATCTTCGCCAGGGCGCCCGCAGCCTTGCCGTTGTCCTTCATCAGCGCTTGGCGCGCCGCGATCGGATCCTGCTGTGCGACAACCGCGGTGGTCGTCAGCGCGACGGCTGCAACCAGACCCGCCGCAAACCAAGTCGACAACTTCATGAGAAACCCCTCGTTATGAGACAGGCGGACATTATTGGCGTCCGGTGGCAACCATGAGGCCAACACCGCCCGCAGCCGTCTATTCCAAAAAAATTACGATAGCCGTCCCGCGCCAGCCGATCACGAACGTGTGATACGGAAGCGCCCTTACGCCGCAGCCGAGCGCCGCGCCCGGTCAATCAGGGCCCACACCTTCTGCGGCGTCGCCGGCATATCGATCTGCCGGATACCGAAGCCGCGATCGAGCGCGTCGATAACCGCATTCATGACCGCCGGACAAGACCCGATGGCGCCGGCTTCGCCCGCACCCTTGACGCCGAGCGGATTGGTCTTGCAAGGCGTGTTTCGCGTCTCGAACACGAATGACGGTGCGTCATGCGCGCGCGGCATCGCGTAGTCCATGAAGCTGGCGCTGACGAGCTGGCCGCTTGCGGCATCGTAGACGGTCTCTTCCATCAGCGCCTGGCCGATGCCCTGAACCAGACCGCCGTGCACCTGCCCGGCCAGCAGCAGCGGATTGAGCGTCGCGCCGAAGTCATCGACGACGACATAGCTCACGATCGCGGTCTTGCCGGTATCCGGATCGATTTCGACCTCGGCGATATGCGCACCGTTCGGATAAGTCGGGCTGTCGGTGCCGAAATCCTTGGCCGCGGTCAGTTTGTCCGGAGTCGCCTTCGGATGCGCGGCGAGATCGGCGAAGGAGATGGCGCGGTCAGTGCCAGCCACCCGGATTGAACCGTCAGCGATTTCCATATCGCCGGCGGCGGCTTCGAGGGCGTCGGCGGCGAGATCCTTGAGCTGGTCGGCGAGCGTGCGCGAGGCGCGGTCGACCGAGACGCCGCCCACCGGAATCGAGCTCGAGCCACCGGTGCCGGCTCCGCTGGCGATCCTGTCGGTATCGCCCTGCACGACGCGAACGCGGTCCGGCGGCAGATCGAGCCGCTCGGCAACGAGTTGGGCGTACGACGTGTGATGGCCCTGCCCGGTCGATTGCGACCCAATCAGCACGGTGACGCCGCCGTCGCGGTCGAGCGTGATCGTCGCGGTTTCCGGTCCGTTATTGCCGCAAGCCTCGATATAGGTGGCGATGCCGATGCCGCGCAGCTTGCCGGCGCGCTTGGCTGCCGTGACGCGCTTGCCGAAGCCCTTCCAGTCGATCAGCTCCTGCGCGTGCTTGAGCGCGCCGGCAAAATCACCGGAGTCGTACACCTTGCCGGTCGGCGTGGTGTACGGAAGCTGCGACGGCTTGATCAGGTTCTTGCGGCGCAAGGCATCGGGCGCCATGCCGATCTCGCGTGCCGTGTTATCGACGGCGCGTTCGATGAGATACGACGCTTCGGGACGGCCGGCGCCGCGATAGGCATCCACCGGCACGGTGTTGGTGTAGGCCGCGCGCAGCCGGATAAAGGCCACCGGAATATCGTAGGAGCCGGTCGCCATGCCGACGCCGAGCCACGGGATGTACGGCGCGTAACACGACAGATAGGCGCCCATGTCGGCGACGATATCGATGTCGAGCGCGAGAAACTTGCCGTTCTCGTCGAGCGCGATTGTCGCGGTCGAGATGTTGTCGCGGCCGTGACTGTCGCCGAGGAAGTGTTCGGAACGGTCGGCGATCCACTTCACTGGCTTGCGCAGCTTCTCCGCCGCCACGGCGGCGAGCGCGTATTCGCGGTACGGGAACAGCTTGGTGCCGAAGCCGCCGCCGACGTCCGGCGTGATGACGCGCATCTTCTCCAGCGGCTGCTTCAGGACCGCGCCGCAGATGATGTCGCGGATGATGTGGCTGCCCTGGCTGCCGAGCGTCAGCGTGTAGCGCTCGCCGTCATACTCGGCGATGACGCCGCGCGTATCCATGTAGTTGGTGACGAGGCGCTGGTTGACGATGGTGGTCGAGACCGTGCGCGCCGCCTTGGCGAAAGCCGCCTTGGTCGCGGCCTCGTCGCCGGCGCTGGTTTCGAAGGCGAGGTTCGGCCGGTCGGACCAGACCTGTGCCGCGCCCTTCTTCAAAGCCTCGAGCGAGCCGATGACGTGCGGCAGCGGCTCCCAGTCGATGCTGATGGCTTCGGCGGCATCCTTGGCCTGGTTGAGCGTATCGGCCACGACGAAAGCGACGGCGTCGCCGACGTGACGCACCACGTCGCGCGCCAGCACCGGATAAAACGGCACGTCGATGGCGACGCCTTCGAGCACGCCGGGCGTCGGCATCGGTCCGAGGTCGGCGGTATCGGCGCCGGTCAGCACCAGGCGCACACCCTTCATCGCCTTGATGGTGGCGAGGTCGCCGATACTGAAGCGGGCGTGAGCGTGCGGCGAGCGCACGACGACGGCGTGCAGCGTGCCCTCCGGCGCGACATCGGCGACGTAGCGGCCGGCGCCGCGCAGCAGCGTGTCGTCTTCCTTTCGGGTCAGCGGCTGGCCAAATCCGAATTTCGTCATTGCCATGAGCTGCTCCTTGTTCCGTACATCAATGCGCCGGATTGGCCGGCGCCGGCTTCTTGCGCCGGCTGAACTGCATCGCCAGCCAGCGCGAGATCACGTAGAAAGCCGGCGTAAAGATCAGCCCGAAGAAGGTCACGCCGATCATGCCCGAAAACACCGCCGTGCCCAATGAC
>JAHCKF010000153.1 GCA_026125925.1 Pseudolabrys sp. | reverse complement strand
GGTCGAAGGCGGTGCCGTGCGCGGCCGGCATTCGATCATCGGCATCGAGCCCGATCTCATCTGGCGCGCCAACGGCACCAAGGCCGAGATCAATCGCAGCGCGCGTGCCAAGCCCGGCGCTTTTACGCCATGCGCCGAGCCGCCTTTGTCGGCGCTGCGGGCGCTGATCGCCGAAAGCCGCATCGATTTGCCGGAAGAACTACCGCCGATGGCGGCCGGGGTGTTCGGCTATCTCGGCTACGATACGGTGCGGCTGATCGAAGACCTGCCGGCCGACAAGCCCGACCCGATCGGCATCCCGGACGCGATCATGATGCGGCCGACGCTGATTGTCGTGTTCGACGCGGTGAAGGATTCGATCACGGTCGTCACGCCGGTGCGCCCTGAAAAAGGCGTCGATGCCAAGGTGGCTTTGACGCGCGCGACCGAGCGGCTCTCCGGCGTGGTCGATGCGCTCGACGGCCCACTCGACAAGTCGCTCGCGGAATACGACGAAGGCCCGCTCGACGTGCCGCCGGTGTCGAACACGACGCCGGCCGAATATCAGGCCATGGTCAAGCGCGCGAAAGACTACATCGCCGCCGGCGACGCCTTCCAGATCGTGCTGGCCCAGCGCTTCGAGGCGCCCTTTGCGCTGCCGCCCTTCTCGCTTTATCGCGCGCTCCGCCGGACCAATCCGTCGCCCTATCTCTATTTCCTCGACTTCGGCAGCTTCGCGGTATCCGGCTCGAGCCCGGAAATCCTGGTCAAGGTGTCGAACGACGTCGTCACTATCCGCCCGATTGCCGGCACACGGCCGCGCGGGGCCACGCCACACGAAGACAAGACGCTCGAAGCGGAATTGCTGGCCGACCCGAAGGAATGCGCCGAGCATTTGATGCTGCTCGATCTTGGCCGCAACGATGTGGGCCGCGTCTCGTCGATCGGCAGCGTCAAGGTCACCGACAGATTCTTCATCGAGCGCTACAGCCACGTCATGCACATCGTCTCGAACGTGGAGGGCAAGCTCGATACGAAATACGATGCGCTCGATGCGCTGGCCGCCGGTTTTCCTGCCGGCACGACTTCCGGCGCGCCGAAAGTCCGCGCCATGCAGATCATCGACGAGTTGGAAAAAGAAAAGCGCGGCCTCTACGCCGGCTGCGTCGGCTACTTCTCGGCGGCCGGCGAAATGGACACCTGCATCGTGCTGCGCACCGCTTTGGTGAAGGACGGCAAGATGTACGTGCAGGCGGGCGCCGGGATCGTCGCCGACTCCAACCCGGCGTCCGAGCAGCAGGAATGCGTCAATAAGGCGAAAGCCTTGTTCCGCGCCGCCGAGGAAGCGCGGCGCTTTGCCAGTACGGCGAAGCGCGGACAGTAGCAGCGCGCTCGAAGATCGGCACTGTGGACATTTTCGGTTGTAACGCTGTATTGTTTCGGAGACGACGGATCAATAATGAACCTCGAAGACGCTCTCTCGCGGCTGCTCGATGACAGCGATTTTATCGCTATCGAGGAGAGTCGGCGGCGTTTCAATATTTTCGATGCTATTGGCGGCCAGCGCGCTGAAATTCGTCACTCAAATTTTTTAAAATTCCTGTTGTCTCCCGACGAAAACCACAGCCTTGGTTCATTATTTCTGCGCGGTTTCCTGCGCTGCGCTCTCGACAAAACTCCGCACAACAATCGCGCTGTGTCGACCCTTCAGGTCGTCGTTGCGGATTTGGATGAGGCGGTTGTATATCGCGAGGTGGACTACATCGACGTCCTCATTGTGATTAAAGAACTTAATCTTGTTGTCGTCATCGAAAACAAGGTCGGAGCGAAAGCCGCCAAAGGTCAACTTGCCGGCTATAAGGACGTCGTGGCACGAAAGTATCCGCACTATCAAAAATTATTGATCTTCTTAACGCCGGGCGGCGCGCAGCCGGACGAGCCTGACTACATTCCGATGAACTACTCAGAGCTCGCACAATTAGTCGATGAACTCCGACGGGACGGGCATGCGCTTGCGACAGACGTGGCCGTCGCTCTGGATCATTATACGCGAATGTTACGGAGACATGTCGTGGATGACGAAAAGCTCAAGGAGCTGGCGATCCGCATTTATGAAAAGCACTCGCTGGCGTTTGATTTCGTTTTCAAGAATAGACCCCAGGGTACGAGCCTCCTTCCTGTGGCGCGGTCCCTTGCGCAAAATATACCTGACATTGTCGAGGACAGACACAACGATGGCCTCTTCCGCTTTGCGATGTCAAACTGGCAGAACATTCCTGCGCTGAATAGCTGTGCGGCGAAGGAATGGACCAAGACAGGCCGCAACCTGCTCTTTGAAATCAAAGTTTCGAAGAAAGACGGAGTTTACAAAGACCGCGTCCTGTTGTCGCTGATTCTCGGACCCTCGGAACCAGCACTTCGAAAGGCCCTATTCGACGGGGTCCACGCGCGCCGTGACGTTTTCAAAAGCCCGAGTAAGACGATCAACGACTCATACGCTACAATTTTCTCACGAGAGCTTCTCGCTGAGGCTCAAGCGAGCGACATGGATGACGAGGAAAAAAATGCGACGATCGAACGCAACTGGAATGATTTTGCATACAACCAACTTCCATCGATCGTCACCGCAATGACGGAAATTGGCCGAACTTTAAGTTCTAAATCTTCACAGTAACCTGTCGGACCATCATGTCGCACTCTCATAACCATCCTCACGATCACTCCCACGAGCCGAAGTGGAAACATGACGGCGTCCGCGTGATTCCGGGCAACTCTCTCGACCCGAACACCGCCTCCACCCCCGGCATGGACCGCAAGGCCGCGATCAACGCCGCACGTGTCGGCGCACAGAAGATCTGGGCCGGCACCGTTTCCATCCACCCCAATGCCAAAACGGGCGCCCATCATCACGGCGAGCTCGAGAGCGTGATTTACGTGGTGCGCGGCAAGGCGCGCATGCGCTGGGGCGAGAACCTCGAATTCGTCGCCGAAGCGGGCCCCGGCGATTTCATCTATGTGCCGCCCTTCGTGCCGCATCAGGAAATTAACGCCAGCCCCGATGAGGTGCTGGAATGCGTCCTGGTCCGGTCCGACAACGAAGCGGTCGTGGTCAATCTCGACATCGAGCCGGTCGAGAAGCCGGAAAACGTCGCCTGGATCGACCCGATCCATAAGGCGTGAGCATTCACCCAGCCGTTCGTCCCCGCGAAAGCGGGGACCCAGTCCTTCCGGCCGCACCAAAAAGACTGGATTCCCGCATTCGGGGGAATGAACGGAGTCTTGGGCCATCACCCGAGCCATCCGGCCCGCCTTGACCCCTCCCGGCCCTAGCCTTTAAGACCTTGACCGGGCTCGAAAACATGATCGTTCTGATCGACAACTACGACAGCTTTACCTTCAACCTGGTCCACTATCTCGGTGAACTGGGCGCGGATGTCGACGTCCATCGCAACGACAAGATTTCCGCCGAAGCCGTCATGGCACTGGAGCCGGAGGCGATCGTCCTGTCGCCCGGCCCCTGCACGCCGAACGAAGCCGGCATCTGCCTCGACCTCATCGCCAAGGCGTCGGCCACCATCCCGATGCTTGGCGTCTGCCTTGGCCATCAGGCCATGGGTCAGGCCTTCGGCGGCCAGGTGATCCGGGCGCCGCAGATGATGCACGGCAAGCTGTCGGATATTCGCCACGACGCCACCGGCGTATTTCGCGGCATCAACGGCCCGTTCAAGGCGACGCGTTATCACTCGCTGATCGTCGATCGCGCCAACCTCCCGGCCGGCCTGCGCGTCAATGCCGACACCGCCGACGGCATCATCATGGGCATGGCGCACGAGACGCTGCCGCTGCACGGCGTGCAATTCCATCCCGAAAGCATCGCTTCCGAGCATGGCCATCTGATGCTCGAGAATTTCCTGGCCATCGCGGCCGACTGGAACAAGAAACAGGGCCGCGCCACTTCGAGCGCCGCCGCCCGCCGGACCGGCTCGCGTGAGCCGGCGCATCTGGCGAGTTGAGGAGACGCTTCCCGTGGCCGATGAATTCAAATCGCTGATTGCCAAGGTTGCAACCGGCGCAAGCCTCACCCGCGACGAAGCCGCGGGTGCCTTTGCCCGCATGATGTCGGGCGAAGCGACGCCGTCGCAGATGGGCGGCCTCCTGATGGCGCTGCGCGTGCGCGGCGAAACCGTCGACGAGATTACCGGCGCGGTGAACACCATGCGCGCCAAGATGCTCGGCGTGAAGGCGCCCGCCGATGCCGTCGATATCGTCGGCACTGGCGGCGACGCCTCCGGCTCCTACAACATCTCCACCTGTGCGGCTTTCATCGTCGCCGGCTGCGGCGTGCCGGTGGCCAAGCACGGCAATCGCGCGCTGTCGTCGCGCTCCGGCGCGGCCGATGTGCTCGGCGCGCTCGGCGTCAGGATCGATCTGACGCCCGACGATGTGGGCCGCTGCATCGCCAAGGCCGGCATCGGCTTCATGTTCGCGCCGACGCATCATCCGGCGATGAAGAACGTCGGGCCGACCCGGGTCGAACTCGGCACCCGCACCATCTTCAACCTGCTCGGACCGCTGTCGAACCCGGCCTCGGTGAAGCGGCAGATGGTCGGCACGTTTTCGAAGCAATGGATCGAGCCGATGGCGCAGGTGCTGCACAATATCGGCGTGCAGGCCGCCTGGGTGGTGCACGGCTCCGACGGCCTCGACGAGATCACCACGTCGGGCACGACCAGCGTCGCCGAGCTCAAGGGCGGCCAGATCCGCAGTTTCGAGATTTCGCCGGAGGAAGCCGGCCTGCCCCGCGGCAAGCCCGAGGCCTTGAAGGGCGGCGATGCCGAGACCAACGCCAAGGCGCTGCTCGACGTGCTCAAGGGCAAGCCGAGCGCCTTCCGCGACGTCGCCGTGCTCAATGCCGCCGCCGCGCTCATCGTCGCCGGCAAGGCCAAGGACCTCAAGGACGGCGCCGCGCTGGCCGCAAAATCGATCGATTCCGGCGAAGCCGAGGGTCGGCTGGACCGCCTGATTGCGGTATCCTGCGAGACCGAGGAGTAGCGGTATCAAACCGATGGCCGACATTCTGACGAAAATCGAAGCCTACAAGCGAGAGGAGATCGCGGCGGCCAAGCGCGCCCGCTCGCTCGCCGACCTCGAGGCCGACGCCAAGGCGCAAGGTGCGCCGCGCGGCTTCCTGCGCGCCATCGAGAGCAAGGTGGCGGCCGGCGATTACGCCCTGATTGCCGAGATCAAGAAGGCGAGTCCGTCCAAGGGGCTAATCCGGCCCGATTTCGATCCGCCGGCGCTCGCCAAGGCCTATGAGGCAGGGGGGGGCACCTGTCTGTCGGTGCTGACCGACGCGCCGAGCTTCCAAGGCAAGCCCGAGTTCCTCACCGCCGCCCGGGCGGCGACCAGGCTGCCGGCGCTGCGCAAGGACTTCATGTTCGACACCTACCAGTGCGCCGAAGCACGCGCCTGGGGCGCCGACTGCATCCTGATCATCATGGCAGCGGTCGATGATGCGATCGCAAACGATCTGGAAAGCGCAGCAATTTCATACGGTATGGACGTTCTGGTTGAAGTTCATGCAGAAGATGAGCTTGACCGTGCCTTGAGGCTCAAATCCCGCCTCATCGGCATCAACAACCGCGACCTGCGCACCTTCGAGACCTCGCTGGCCGTCAGCGAGCGCCTGGCGCCGCGTGTGCCGAAGGACCGCGTCATCGTCGGCGAGAGCGGCATCTTCACGCCCGCCGACCTCGCCCGGCTCGAGGCGGTGGGCATCTCGACCTTCCTGATCGGCGAAAGCCTGATGCGGCAGGCCGATGTCGCTGCGGCGACGCGCAGCCTGCTCGCCCGCCCCAGCCACGCCGCCGCGGAGTAACGCGCATGGCCAAAGCCAAAGCCGCGGCCAAAACGAAGAAGACTTCGCCCAACCGCGTAGCGCCCTCGGCCAAGCGCCTCGCACCGTCCGGGCTCAGCCATCTCGACCAGTCCGGTCGCGCCAACATGGTCGACGTCTCGGCCAAGGCGCCGACCGAGCGCATGGCGCTGGCCGAGGGCAAGGTCATCATGGCCAAGGCGACCCTCGACAAGGTGATCGCCGGCAACGCCATGAAGGGCGACGTGCTCGGCGCCGCGCGGCTCGCCGGCATCATGGCGGCCAAGCACACCCACGGCCTGATCCCGCTGTGCCATCCGCTGCCGATCACCAAGGTCGAGATTGAGATCTTCCCCGAGCATTCCCTGCCCGGCTTCCTCGTCCACGCCATGGTCAAGGTCACCGGCAAGACCGGTGTCGAGATGGAGGCGCTGACCGCGGTGTCGATCGCCTGCCTGACCATCTACGACATGGCGAAAGCCATCGAGAAGTCGATGCGCATCGAGGGCATCCGCCTCCTGGAAAAGACCGGCGGCAAGTCGGGACCGTACAAGGCGGAAGATTGAGCGATGGATTTCGGAAATCTCCGCTCATTCCCGCGAAAGCGGGGATCCAGTTGCAAGACAGATAGCCCCGCGTTTGCCGGCCCTGGGTCCCCGCTTGCGCGGCGACGAGCGGTGTATTTATGGCCCTGATGCCGGTCGCCGAAGCGCTGGCGCGAGTACTGGCCGATACCGCGCCGCTGCCGACCGAGGAGGTCGCCCTCGACGACGCGCTCGGCCGCGTGCTGGCCACCGACCTCGCCGCCTTGCGCACGCAGCCGCCCGACGCCGTCTCGGCAATGGATGGCTATGCCGTACGCGGCGCCGATGTCGCCAACGCGCCGGCCACGCTCAAGGTCATCGGCGAGGTCGCCGCCGGGCATCCCTTCGCCGGCACCGTCGGCGCCGGACAAGCGGCGCGCATCTTCACCGGCGGCGTGATGCCGGCCGGCGCCGACACGGTCGTCATCCAGGAGCACACAACGCGCGACGGCGATGCCGTCACCGTGCAGAAGCCGACTGCGGCCGGGCGCAACGTGCGCGGCGCCGGTATCGACTTCAAGCAAGGCGACACCCTGCTCGCCAAGGGCCGGCGTCTCTCCGACCGTGACCTGATGCTGGCGGCGGCGATGAACTATCCGCGGCTCACCGTCCATCGCCGGCCGCACGTCGCCGTGCTCGGCTCCGGCGATGAGCTCATCATGCCGGGCGGCACTTTAAAGCCGGGCGAGATCGTCTATTCGAACGGCTTTGCGCTGTCCGCGCTGGTGCGCGCCGAAGGCGGCACGGTGACCGACCTCGGCATCGCCCGCGACACGCTCGGCGACATCGCATCCCGGATCCGGCAGGCCCGCGACGCCAAGGTCGATATCCTGCTGACCAGCGGCGGCGCGTCGGTCGGCGATCACGACCTGATGCAGAAGGCGCTCAAGGCCGAGGGTCTCGATCTGTCGTTCTGGCGGGTGGCGCTGCGCCCCGGCCGGCCGATGATGCACGGCCGGTTCGGGGCCATGCATGTGCTCGGCGTCCCGGGCAATCCGGTGTCGTCATATGTCTGCGCTTTCCTGTTTCTGGCGCCGCTGATCCGCACCCTGTCCGGCCGCGCCGATGTCGAGCAACCGGCCGAGAGCGCCACCCTCGGCCGCGACCTGCCGGAAAACGACGAACGCGCCGACTACCTCCGCGCCACGCTCGAACCCGGGCCCGATGGCCCGATCGCGACTCCGGTGCCGGTTCAGGACAGTTCGCTGATGGCGCCTCTGGCCCGCGCGGGAGGCCTGTTGATTCGAGAGCCTTTTGCCCCTGCGGCGAAGGCCGGGGATCGCTGCCGCATCCTTAAGTTCGCGTTTTAGCGGCC
>JAHCKF010000152.1 GCA_026125925.1 Pseudolabrys sp. | reverse complement strand
CGCTGACGTCGCGCGATTGCTTGCGTAAGGCGTCGCCCTTGTCGGTCAGGCACAGGCGCACCTGACGTTCGTCTTCCGGATCGCGCCGGCGGGTGAGAAGGCCGAGCCCTTCGAGCCGCTTGAGCAGCGGCGTCAAGGTGCTTGATTCCAGGAACAGCGTGTCGCCGATCTGGCCGACCGTCTGGTCGTTCTCCGCCCACAGCGCCACCATCACCAGGTATTGCGGATAGGTCAGGCCGAGCTTGTCGAGCAGCGGCTTGTAGACGCGGTTGAAGGCGTGGCCGGCCGAATAGATGGCAAAGCACAGGAGGTCGGCGACGTCGCGGCGGCTGCCGGCCCTGGGTTTGGTGGACTTCATGCTCGGCTCCCGGGCGATCCGCCCCTCACGGTTTCTTGAATATATATCGTGTGCGATTTAATCGCAAGCAATTGACCGGCCGTCTCCGCGTATCTAGAAAGATCGTGCACGATATAAACGCACACGAAAAAAGGGCCTCGGCGCCGGATGGCAGCGAAGCTCACAACAGGAGAGAACCATGGCAGTGGATATCAAATACCGGACTTCGGCGCGGGCGACCGGCGGCCGTGACGGCCAGTCGGGCACGACCGACGGCAGCTTCAACGTCAAGCTCACCGTGCCGAAGGAGCTTGGCGGGCCGGGCGGCGCCGGCGTCAATCCGGAGCAGCTCTTCGCGACGGGCTATTCGGCCTGCTTCCTCGGCGCCATGAAGTTTGTCGCCTCGCAGGGCGGCCCCAAGGTGCCGGCGGACGCCACCGTGACGGCGACGGTCGGCATCGGGCCGCGCTCGGAAGGCGGCTTCGGTCTCGAAGTCTCGCTCGACGTGTCCCTGCCAGGCATGCCCAAGGCGGAAGCCGAGGCTCTGGTCGCCAAGGCGCATCAGGTCTGCCCGTATTCCAACGCCACGCGCAACAACATCGACGTCAAGCTCGCCGTCGTCTGAGCACGGCAACGGCAAAAGCAAAGGGCGCCGGTCTCCCGGCGCCCTTTGAGTTTGAACGAAGTCGTCGCCAAGCCTTACTGGGTCAGCTCCGGTTGCTTGGCCGCGATCTGCTGCGGCGCGACCGACCGGGTGACCTTGGCGAGGCGGGCGCGGCGCGCCAGCGTCACGAAAGCCGCGCGGTAGCCTTCCAGCACCGCGAAGTCGTTGACGCGCGAGCGCTCCCACAGCGCGATGATGACGGCCGCCGCGAAGGGTAGGGCCTGCACCATCAGCACGAAGGCGAAGATGTAGATTTCGCGCACTTCCTTGTAGTTGGTTTCGATCAATGTGACCGCGCCGATTACCAGCAGCGCGGCCATGATCGATTCCCAGAACGCGTGGAAATCGGTCTTGCGCCGGGCGCCGCCCTTGTCGGTGCGCACGAAGGGCAGGTGATCCTTGATCAGGCCCATGGCCACCGCGCGGGCCACCGTCCACTGCACCGACATTGCGGCAACCGCGGCAACCGCCATTTCGACACGCGAGGTCTTCACGCGCAGGCGATACAAGGCCACGAAATGCACCAGCGAGACGATGAAGCTCGCGACGATCGGCACGGTGAGGATGCGGTCCGGCACCGAGATGTCGAGGAATGCGATCACCGGCACCCAGAGGATGTTGAGGATGGCGACGACCACGCCGACGCTTTCGGCGCCGAGCCAGTTCAGCCAGCCGAGCGCGAATTCGCGCTTCTGATCGCCATTGAGGCGGCTCGCGCCGGGGATGAAGCGGCGCCAGTGCTTCTTGACGATCTGGAAGCCGCCATAGGCCCAGCGATCACGCTGCTTCTTGAACGCATCATAGGTGTCCGGCAACAGGCCGTAGCCGTAGCGCTTGTTGGTGTAATGCGCCTGCCAGCCGTGCTCGAGCATGCAGAGGCCGAGATCGGTGTCCTCGCAGATCGTGTCGCTCGACCAGCCGCCGGCCTCGTCGATGGCCTTGCGGCGCATCAGCACCATGGTGCCGTGGGTGACGATGGCATTGTGCTCGTTCCGCTGCACCATGCCGATGTCGAAGAAGCCGGCATATTCGGCGTTCATCGCGGTGTGCAGCGGGCTGCGCGTGCTGTCACGGTGATCCTGCGGCGCCTGCACCATGCCGACGGTCGGGTCGTTGAACAGCGGCACGAGATCGCGCAGCCAGTCGGGCGTCACGACATAGTCGGCGTCGATGATGCCGATGACTTCGGCGTCGTCGGCGGTGTGGATGGTGGCCAGCCGCAGTGCGCCGGCTTTAAAGCCCTGCAAGTTGTTCGCCAGCACGAACTTGAAGCGTTCGCCGAGCTGCTTGCAGTGCTCCTCGATCGGCATCCACATCGCCGGATCGGGCGTGTTGTTGACGACGACGACGCATTCGAAGTTCGGGTAGTCGAGCGCCGCCACGGCATCGAGCGTCTGCTTCAGCATCTCCGGCGGTTCGCGATAGGCCGGAATGTGGATCGACACCTTCGGCACGGGCAGACCGCCGGCGGACAAGTCGGGAGCGAGGGGGGGCGCCAGCGGCACCAGGCGCGACGGCTTGCGGCCGAAGGCGATGGAGGCGATTTCCTCGATACGCGCCAGCGCGATGACGATCAGCGGGATCAGCAGCACGGTGCCGAGGCCGAGCGCGAAGGCCGCGCCGGGCACGAAATAGTGGCCGTACCAGTAGCCGAACAGCGCGGCCGACCAGGCGCCGACCGCGTTGGCGGCGGCGGCGAGCACGGTGGCCTGCCAGAACGATGCCCCGGCAACCGTCAGGATCGGCAGCGACAAGAGGACGCTGACGAGCAGGGCGATGGCGCCGAGCTTCCAGTAATCCGGATTGGTGATCGGACCGGTCCAGGCAAACTTGGGCTGCCGGTCGGCGTTGAAGACGCCCCAGTAAGGACCGACGCCGCCTTCAAAGATCTTCCACGGCTGGTCGATCGCTTCGACGATGTTGTAGTCGATGCCGTAGGCCTGAGCCCGGGTGACGAAGTCGCGCAGGATCACGGCCTGCTCGATGCGGCCCGGATAGGCGTTGTGGAAGTTATAGCCCGAGCTCGGCCAGCCGAACTCGGCGATGACCACGCGCTTGCCCGGATAGGCCCGGCGCAGCTTGTCGTAGATGGTGATGGCCTGATCGACGACCTGCTTGTCGGAGAAACCTTCCCAGTAGGGCAGGATGTGCGCGGCGATGTAATCGACCGATGACACCAGTTCGGGATGGTCGAGCCACACGCTGTAGATTTCGCCGGTGGTGACCGGCACGTTCACCTGGCGCTTGACCTGCCGGATCATCTTGATGAGCCGGGCGACGCCGATGTCCTCGCGGATTTTTGCGTCCTGCTGCTTGGTCTTTGCACCCTTGAGGCGTTCGGCTTCTTCGGCGCTGAGCTTGTCGCCGGCCTTGGGCTCGAGTTCGCCGCGATAGATCGTTTCGTTGCCGACGAAGATGCCGTTGACGTTGCTGTGGCGCTTGGCGAGGTCGACGACCGAACGCATCTCGCGCTCGTTGCGCTTCTGGTCCTTGTCGATCCACGCGCCGACCGTCACGCGCATGCCGAACTCGGACGCGATGCCGGGCACCAGTTCGACGCCGGCTGTCGATGAATACGTACGCAAGGATTTCGCCATCGGCGACAGCAGCGTCAGGTCATGACGAATCTGCGCCGCTTCGGCTTTGCCGCCGTCGTCGGGATTCACGTTGCCTTGAAATGGTGCGTAGGAAACGCTCGCCAACTGGCCTTCGAAATTCGGCGCGTTGACTTTTTCACGACCGAGCAGCCACAAGCCGGCATGCACGCACGCCACGAGGGCGACGACAGCAGCGACGGTGCGCATAGACTTTACAACCAAGTGGGGCTGGATGACCGGCCGACGAACTCGTCCCCTAAGTTCGGCCGGGACCTTTCATGCTGTACCGCAGCATATCGTAGCTTCAGGCGCGTTTTCAAGTAGATACTGGTCATGGCAAATCCAAGACGGCCAGATGGCGCGCGTGTGTTTGACGAGGGGTTCTAGTTTATTTTGCCCCACCGCCAACGCGGTCAGCGCGTAGTCGTTCCGTCAGGATTTTGCGTATTGGGCTCCGCCGAGGCCGCCGCCGGCGTCGGCGGTAGGCCAGGATTGAGCCAGCAGGCGTGGACCCGGCCATTGAGCGTTTCCGGGGCCTTCGGATCGATATTTCCCTGGCGGACGATGCAGCGGAAGGTCGCCTGGATGTGGGCGCTCGGGCAGCCGAAGCGATCGTAGAGGTCGAGGTGACGGAAGGCGGTATCGAGGTCGTCCCGCCACAACAGGCTGACGACCCGGCGGCCGAGCCAGACGCATTCGGGATTACCGGCCGCGCCGGTCAGAACCCGGCTGGCTTCGGCGATTTCGTCGATTTTCTTCTGGCCTTCCTTGGCCGTGGCGTCAGCCGGTGCGGCGGCCGCCGGCTTCTGCGGCTCCGCCGGCTTGGCGCCGCCGCTTTGAGCCAGCGCGGCGGACGTAGACGCGCACATGGACACCACGCAAAGCGTGGCAGCAAGCAGACGCAGCGAAGTCATGGACGGTTGGTTCCCGACGATATTGTTGACGCGCTAATCCCTGGTCAGCTTCCTGTGAAGGCGGATTGAGACGCTTATGCGGCGTCTAAGCTGAACCCGTGCTGAATAGCCGAAGCCCATTGGGCCCCCCGGCCCAGCGTTCCTCATCCCCCAGGCGCAATGTCAGGTGCCCGACCGGGCATCCGAATTTGCGCGGGCGAAACTTGGCCTCAGACCCGGACATTTGTCCAGTGCTTCTGAGGCTTGCAGTCGCCGGGCGGCTTGGCAGGCGTCCGTGACGGGCTATAAGCGTTAACGCCGCCTGCATTCGCCCCGGACGGACCTCTCCATGCGCCTTGCTCTGATCTGTATTGCCGTAACGCTGGCCGTGATTGCCGCGGTCTGGGCCTGGCTCGGCACGCCGATCCCGATGCCGAACGCGCCGTTGAAGCCGGGCGAGAAGCTCTGGTGCCTCTCCTATGCCCCCTTCCAGGGCAGTCAGACGCCGCACGACCCGACCATCGTCATCCCGGCGGCCCAGATCGAAGCCGATATCGCACAACTGTCGCAGATGACCGGCTGCGTCCGGGTCTATGCGACCGATCAGGGCCTCGACCAGGTCGTCCCGATCGCCAAGCGTTACGGCATGCAGGTGCTGCAAGGGGCGTGGGTATCGAACGATCCGGTCAAGACCCGGATCCAGATCGACGGTGCGCTCGCGCTCGCCGAACGCTACCCGGAGACGGTGCGGGCCATCATCGTCGGCAACGAGGCGCTGCTCAGGGGCGACATTTCCGCGCCCGATCTGGCGGCGCTGATCCGCGACGTCAAAGCCCGGGCCAAGGTGCCGGTGACTTATGCCGACGTTTGGGAGTTCTGGCTACGCAGCCCGGAAGTCGCGTCAGCGGTGGATTTCATTACCATCCATATCCTGCCGTATTGGGAGGACTTCCCGATCCCGGCGCGGCAGGCGGCCGCTCATGTCGACGCCATCCGTAAGCGCGTTGCCGCGACCTTCGCGCCGAAGGACGTGATCATCGGCGAGGTCGGCTGGCCGAGCCAGGGCCGCATGCGCGAGGGCGCGCTGCCGTCGCCGGCCAATCAGGCCGAGGTCATCCAGGATGTGCTGGCGCTGGCGGCCCGCGAGAACTACCGGGTCAACGTCATCGAGGCCTATGACGCCACCTGGAAGCGCGCCCAGGAAGGGGTGGTCGGCGGCTATTGGGGGCTGTTCGACGCCCAGCACCGCCAGATGAAGTTCGTCTGGGGCGCTCCGGTATCCAATTATCCGGATTGGAAATTGCAGGCGGGTACCGGGATCATCTTCGCGCTTGTGATATTCGGCATCGCCTTCTGGGCGAGCCGGCCGCAGACGCCAGCCTGGCTGTGGCCGGTCGTATCGCTGAACGCGCTGGCCGGCGGCCTGACCATCGGCATGACGATCGCCAGCGTTCCGGTCGAGAGCATCGGCGCGGGGGGCTGGGTACGGTTGTTGGGGCTGGCGGCGGTCGCCGTCTGCTCACCGCTGGCGCTGAGCGCGGCGACGATGCGCGGCGTCGCCGTGCCGCCGCTGTCGCGCGTGCTCGGCCCAGCCGACGAACGAACCCGCGACCCGGTCGCCCTGGCGGTCGGTCTCGTCACCATCGCGACCTTGCTGCTCGCCATCGTGACGGCGCTCGGCCTGGTGTTCGACCCGCGCTACCGCGATTTCCCGTTCGCGCCGCTGACGGCGGCGGTCGCGCCGTTCTTCGTGCACAGCGTCTTCACGCCGAGGCCCATGGGCGAGCGCGGCGTCGCGGAGACCGGCGGGGCGCTGATCCTGGCGGCCTCGGCGGTCTATATCGGCTTCAACGAGGGCGTCGCGAACTGGCAGTCGCTGTGGCTGTGCGCCTTGTTCGCCTTGTTCGCGCTCAGTCTGGCTCGGGTGCGCGGCGCGCAAAGCTGAGCAGCAACAGCCCGATCGCCAAAGCCGACAGCATGACGTTGTAGAGCACGACGCCGACGCAGGCGATTGCCAGGCCGAAGCCGAAAACGACGAGCGTCGGCCGCATCAGGTTGACCAGGGCGACGATCACGGCTGCCCAGCCGATGATGGCGCGGTCGAACAGCGCCGCCCAGACCTTGCGCTGCAGGCACATCCAGGTGTCGAGCCCGGCGTTGCAGGCCAGCCCGACGCCCGATTGCTCGATGCCGAGATATCGGACGTAGAGCGCATAGCCCAGCGCGCCAAAACCGACAATCAGGAGAATGTTGGTCTGTCGGGCGCTGGGCAGGAAGAGGCGGTTCGATCCGGGTTCCATCGGGCGGTCCAGGAGGCGATCTTTGCGCGGCGGACTATGCCGCCACGCCGCCTTCCGGGCAATTCGCTATTGCTGGGCGAACTTGTCGCCGGTGAAAGTCGTGGTACGGCAGGCGACCTTCGAGGCGTGCAGCCGGTTGCACAGTTCGGCCGCAGCGGCGCCGTTCGGCAGCGGGCCGACGATCAGCCGGTAGGGCACGATGCCCGGCCGGTTGTCGTGGCGCACCAGCGGGCTCAGGCCCTCGATCAGCGGACCGAAATTCGCCTTCACGGCGGCCCAGCGCGCATTAAGGATCTCCATGCTCCGCGCGCCGCCGATCTCGACGGCGATCAGCGGCTTGCGCGAAGTCTCGGGCGCGGCCTCGCTGGTCTGCGGCGTCAGGGTGGCGACGCGGGCCGGCGGCATCGGCACCGCGGCAGTGGCAGCGGACGTCTCGGCGGCGGCAGGCTTGGCAGTCTCCGGCTTTACGTCGGGCTTGGTCTCGACCTTGGCCTCGACCTTGGTTTCAACTTTGGCCTCGGGCTTTGGCTCAATCTTCGGCTCAATCTTTGGCTCAACCTTGGCTTCTTCGGCCTTTGGCTGGGGCTCGCTTGGCGCTGCCGTCGGCGGCGGCGACAGCACCGGAGCCGCGGTGCGCGCCTCCGGCACCGGCTTGGCGCTCGGCCCGGTCGCGGCAACGATCGCCAGGTCACGTTTGATGGTGCCGGTGATGTCGGTGAAGTTCTGCTCCAGCGAGGCGAGGCGCTGATTGAGCCGGTCGCGGTCCGCGATCAGCTCGCGGATGCGCGCTTCCAGGCGGCGGTTTTCCTCGACGCGCTGGGCCTCGACTTTCTTGAGCAGGTCGTCGTTGGCCTCGACCTGCTCCGGCGCGGGTTTCGGCTGCGACAGCGCGGTCACGAGCCGGCCGGCGCCGATATCGGTCTGGGTGATCAGGATGGCGGCAGCGACGGCGACGGTCGCGGCGCCGCCCCACATGCTGACG
>JAHCKF010000151.1 GCA_026125925.1 Pseudolabrys sp. | reverse complement strand
AGGTCTCCGACGCGAGGATCGGACAACCGTCGAGCGTGCCCAGCACCAGCGGGCGGATGCCGAGCGGATCGCGCGCGCCCAAGAGCTTCTTGTTGGTCATGCCGACGAAGGCGTAGGCGCCCTCGAGCTGGCGCAGGCCCTCGATGAAGCGGTCGACGAAGCGGTTGCGCTTGGCGCGGGCGACGAGGTGGAGGATGACCTCGGAGTCGCTGGTCGACTGCATCATGGCGCCGTCGCGGATGAGCTGCCGGCGCAAGGTGAGGGCGTTGGTGATGTTGCCGTTGTGGCCGACGGCGAAGCCGCCGCCGTCGAGCTCGGCGAACAGCGGCTGGACGTTGCGCAGGATCGTCTCGCCGGTCGTCGAGTAGCGGACATGACCGATGGACATGTTTCCGGGCAGGCGGTCGATCACCTCGCGCCGCGAGAACGTATCTCCGACCAGGCCGAGGCGGCGCTCGGAATGGAAACGGCTGCCGTCGAAGGAGACGATGCCGGCGGCTTCCTGGCCGCGGTGCTGGAGCGCGTGCAGGCCGAGCGCGGTGATCGCGGCGGCATCCGGATGACCGAGGATGCCGAAGACACCGCATTCCTCGCGCAGCCGATCCGCGAAAAGATCGAGGTCCTCCGGTTTCTGCTGGTCACAGCCGGAGTTCGAATCCTGCATCTGGTCTGGCATCAGCGGGTTCCCAATTTCGGGTCGTGCTGCGGAACCGCAGCCACACGCACGGGCACGCTCAACTCCGACCGTTGACCGGGCGCACTATCCGGCGGCGCATCCTGATCGGCCGGCTTCGGCTTCTTCAACTTCTGTAAGATGGTGCTTTCGGGGTCGTCCGGCAACATGCCCTTGAGCCAATCCCCCGTACTCTTGAGCACGACTTTCGACTTGGCGCCGCTGATCCAGGCGGGTTGGCTGCGATCCGGCACCAGCCAGTCGAAAAACAGATAGGCGACCACCACAATCAGCAGGCCCCGGCCGAGCCCGAACAAGAAGCCTAGTGTTCGATCGAGCGCCCCCACCCGGCTGTCAAGCACCATGTCCGAAATCCGGACCGTTATGATCGAGACGACCAGAAGCGTGATGATGAAGATGGCGGCGACGGTGACGGCGGTGGCGATGGTGGTGCTTGAGATGTAGCCTTGAACGATCGGCAGGGCCTTGGCGAAGGTATAGAGCGTCACCAGCGCGGCCACGATCCAGGCGCCGATCGACAGGATCTCGCGCATGAAGCCGCGGATCATGGCCAGCAGCCCGGAGATCAGCATCACGACGAGGAGGAGGATGTCGAGCAGGGTGACGGGCATGCCAGGCTTTTCCAAGCGCTCCGCGAAACGGCATCGGCGCGGCACCTGGCCCGAAGCGGCCGGCACGGCGAATCCAAAGCCCTGGTTTCCGCAAGCCGTCTTGGCGGCTTACGGGCAGGGCGTCAATATCGGCCTCAAGTGCTTTAAGTCAGGCCCGTTTTTGCCCACAGCCACGAGCCCCGATCGACCCCGGAGGCGGCAAGCGCGCCCTCTATAGCGGGGCGATCCCGCGCCGTCACCCGTCTTTTGCCCGCGGCTGCTGCGCGACCGGACGGGGCTTACCCAGAGCCGCAATATCCGCCACCAGACTGGCCAAGGCGCCGACGCCCGACGTTTTCAGTGCCGGGTCGCCGCTCTCGCCGCGGGCGGCATCTGGCATCACGGCGCGGACGAAACCGAGCTTGGCGGCCTCCTTGAGCCGCGCCGGCGAATGGCTGACCGGGCGGATCGCACCGGACAGGGACACCTCGCCGAAGTAGACGGCATCGGCCGGCAGCGGCGAATTGGCGAGCGAGGAAATCAGCGCCGCGGCGGCGGCGAGATCAGCCGCCGGCTCGTTGATGCGCATGCCGCCGGCGACATTGAGATAGACGTCGTAACCGCCCAATTTGACGCCGCAATGGGCCTCCAGCACCGCCAGCACCATGGCGAGCCGGCTCGACTCCCAGCCGACCACCGCGCGCCTCGGCGTACCGAGCGACGTCGGCGCCACCAGCGCCTGGATTTCGACCAGCAACGGCCGCGTACCCTCCATTCCGGCGAAAACGGCGGTGCCGGGCGAGCCGAGGTCACGTTCGGAGAGGAACAGTTCCGACGGGTTGGAGACCTCCCGCAGGCCCGAACCGGTCATCTCGAAGACGCCGATCTCGTCGGTCGGGCCGAAGCGGTTCTTCACCGCACGCAAGATGCGGAACTGGTGCGAGCCTTCGCCTTCGAAGGACAGAACGGCGTCGACCATGTGCTCGACGACGCGCGGGCCGGCGATCTGGCCGTCCTTGGTGACGTGTCCGACCAGGATGACCGCCGCGCCGGAGCGCTTGGCGAAGCGGATGAGCGTCTGCGCCGCGCCGCGCACCTGGGTCACGGTGCCGGGCGCGCTTTCGACCGCGTCGGTCCACATGGTTTGGATGGAATCGATGATGATCAGCCGCGGCACCTTGCCTTCGGACAACGTGGCGATGATGTCCTCGACCGAGGTCTCGGAGGCGAGTTCGACCGGCGCGTCCGACAGGCCGAGACGCTCGGCGCGCAGCCGCACCTGGGCGGCGGCCTCTTCGCCGGAGATGTAGACGGCGCGGTGGCCGGCGCGCGCCAGCGCCGCGCTGGCCTGGATCAGCAAGGTGGATTTGCCGATGCCGGGATCGCCGGCCATCAGGATCACCGAGCCGCGGACGAAGCCGCCGCCGGTGACGCGGTCGAGTTCATTGAGGCCGGAGGCCAGGCGCGGGGCGTCTTTGGCCTCGCCGGTGAGGGGCTGGAGCTTGAACAGGCGGCCCTTGGCCGGCTTGCGCGGGCCGACAGGCTTGTCGCCGCCTTCCTCGGTCAGCGAGTTCCATTCGCCGCAGGCCTCGCAGCGGCCCTGCCAGCGTGAGGCGGCGGCGCCGCAGTTCTGGCAGACAAAAGCGAGATGGCGCTTGGACATAGCTGGAATCGTCCCCGAATGCTCAGGCCGACGGTACGTCGACCATGAGAACATTACAAGAACATTATTGCCGAAATCTTGTGCCGTCACCCTGAGGTGCGAGCCGCGAAAGCGGCCAATGCAATCGCCGTCATGCCCGGCCTTGTGCCGGGCATCCACGTCTTGATCGGTCTCAGGAAGATAGACGTGGATGGCCGGGACAAGCCCGGCCATGACGAGTGCGCGGACCCTTTTCGGGTGCCGCTCAATCCCGCCGATACACCCGGTGGTACCGCCGCCCGAGGCTGGTGAGCACCTCGTAGCCGATGGTCGAGGCGCCGCGGGCGACGTCGTCGAGGGTGAGGTCGTCGCCGATCAGCGTGACCATGTCGCCGCGGCGCACGGCGCCTTCGGCGAGTTCGGAAACGTCGAGGGCAGTCAGGTCCATCGAAACGCGGCCGGCGATCGGACAGCGCTTGCCGGCGACGATGGCGGCGCCGCCCGGCGTCTCGTCGGTGGCGCTCCCGGCGCGCAGGAAGCCATCGGCGTAGCCGGCCGCGACCACGGCGATGCGCGTCGCGCGCCGCGCCGTCCAGGTGCCGCTGTAGCCGACGGTCTCGCCGCGCTTGACGTTGCGGACCTGCACCACGCGTACCTGAAGGCCGATCACCGGCTGCATCGGGTTCGGCTTGCCCGGCGTCGGATTGACGCCGTAGAGCGCCACGCCCGGCCGCACCACGTCGCAATGCGCGGTGTCGCTCAGAAAGATGCCGGACGAATTCGCCAGCGACGAGGGAATGCCGCGATACAGCAGCCGCACTTCACGAAACAGTTTGATCTGCTTGTCGTTGAGTGGATGCTCCGGCTCGTCGGCGCACGCGAAATGGCTCATCAGGAGATGAATGCCGTGGTTCTCGGCGCGGATGCGCGGCGCCAACGCCGCCGCGTCGTTGATCGACACGCCCAGCCGGTTCATCCCGGTATCGACATGAAGCGCGGCGCCGCCGTGCCAGCCCGAGCCGGCGACGAAGGCATCCCACTCGGCCAACTCGACGGTCGAGTTGATGACCGGCTTCGCCTTGATCTCGGCGAAGGCGGGACCGGTGTTCGGCATGACGCCGCTCAGCACATAGATTGCCGCGTCCGGCGCCACGGCGCGGACGCGCCGCGCCTCGCTGAGATCGGCGACGAAGAAGGTCTTGCAGCCGGCCTTGGCCAGCGCGGGGATCGCCTGCTCGATGCCGAGGCCGTAGGCGTTGGCCTTGACCATGGGCAGGATCGGAACGCCAATGGTCTTGGCGTAGCTGCGGGCGTTACGAAGCAACGCCCCGAGATCGACATCGAGCCAAGGACCGGAGGCGGACATGCACGCTGGGGTGGAAGAGGACGGAACGGATGCCGCCGGCACACCGGCCACTGCAGCACGAGGAGGTGACGGAGTACAATAAGGTCACGCGGAGGCGGAATGCAAGAAAAATCGGCGCTCGAACGTGCCATGGCCATGGTGGCGGATCTGCGGGAACGGTGCCCCTGGGACCGGGTCCAGACCCGCGAGACCCTGCGGCCCTATCTGATCGAAGAAGTTCACGAACTGGATCACGCCATCGGAGCCGGCGATACCGCGGCCATCCGTGACGAGATGAGCGACTTCCTGCTCCACGCGGCCTGGCAGCTGGTGCTTGGTGCGGAACGCGGGGAATTCACCCCGGATGAGATTGCCGCCGACCTCGAAGCCAAGATGAAGCGGCGTCACCCCCATCTGTTCGACCTGGGCCCCAAGCAGTCGTGGGAATCGCTCAAGCGCCGAGAACGGACCACGCCCCGGGGTACCCTCGACGGCCTGCCTCCGTCCCTGCCGCCGCTCCTCCTGGCAATGCGGATGGGTGAGCGGGCGGCCGCGGTCGGGTTCGACTGGCCGGACGCGACGGGACCGATTGCCAAGGTCCGCGAAGAGCTGGCCGAGGTCGAAGCCGCCCTGGCCGCCGGACAGCGCGAGGCACTCGAGCACGAAATCGGCGACCTGCTCTTCTCGGTCGTCAACGTGGCCCGCAAGGTGGGCATTCAGCCGAGCGCCGCGCTGGAACAGGCCAACGCGCGGTTTCGGGAGCGGTTTCGGGGTGTCGAACAGCGGGCAATCGATCGCGGGGTCGATCTGGCAACGGCGGGACTGGACCGCCTCGATGAGTTCTGGAACGAAGCGAAGGCCGAGGAACGCTCGTGAGCCGGAGCTGGCTGATCGTGGCACTCGGCGCCGGCATGGGATGCGCAGCCGCCGCACCAGGTGGGGCTCCGACCACCATCCGATGCCCGGCTGCCGACACAACGTCCGGGCATCGGATCGCGAGCGTCTTTATCGATGGTCGTGAAGTCGCGGCGGGGCTGTCAGCCCGGCGCGGAGCCGAGGAGTTTCCCGAAACGTACAGCCTGGACGGCCCCGAGCCCGAGGCGCTTGCCGCGCTGCCGGTCGAGCGCATCGATCTGATCGAATACGCTCGGGGAGCCGACGCCGAACGACGCTACCGACTCTGCCCTGGCGGCGTCGCCTTGTTGATCACCACGACAGGGCGCTGAAGCCGCTCTGGCGCGGGCGCCCGTCACCTCAGGGATAGAGGCGATGGATCTGCCGCGGAAACGCGATGGTTTCCCGAATGTGCGGTATCCCGGTAATCCAGGCGACCGTCCGCTCCACCCCGAGTCCGAAGCCCGAGTGCACGAAGGTGCCGTACTTCCGCAGATCGAGGTACCAGGCATACGCCTTGGGGTCGAGCCCCTGACCGATGATCCGCGCCAGCAGTCGGTCGTGATCGTCCTCCCGCTGTGAACCGCCAATGATCTCGCCGTAGCCCTCCGGAGCAAGGCAGTCGTTGTTGAGCACGGTCCGCGGATCCTCAGGGTTCTCCTTCATGTAGAAGGCTTTGACCTCCTTCGGATAGTTCTTGACGAAGATCGGCCGGTCGTACTCCTTCGCCAGCAGCGTCTCGTCGTCGCCACCCAGGTCATCTCCCCACTTGATGTCGGAACCGAGCTGATTCAGACGTGTTACCGCGTCGCTATAGCTGATCCGGGGAAACGGCCCCACTGTTCGTTCGAGCGGCGCCCGGTCGCGCTCGAGTTCGTCGAGCTCATCCTTGCAGCGGTCGAGCGCGCGAGCCACGAGATAGCTGACGAGATCTTCCTGCAGCTGCATATTGTCGTCCGAGTCGGCAAAGGCCACTTCGGGCTCGACCATCCAGAACTCGGTCAGATGCCGGCGCGTCTTCGATTTCTCCGCCCGAAAGGTCGGGCCCAGGCAATAGACCTTGCCGAGGGCAGCACAGGCAGCTTCGACGTAGAGCTGACCGGTCTGGGCCAGGTAGGCCTGACCAAGATCGAAGTACTCGGTAGCAAAGAGGTTGCCCGCCTCTTCCCCGATACTGCCGGTCAGGATCGGGGTGCTGACATGGTAGAAACCACGTTCATCGAAGAAGTCGTGCAGCGCCTGGAATACCTGATGACGAACCTTGGCAATTGCCACCTGCTTCCGGCTCCGAAGCCAGAGATGCCGGTGCTCGAACAGAAAGGCCGTGCCGTGTTCCTTGGGCGAAATCGGGTAGTCCGGGCTCGCCCCCAGGACCTCCAGCTCGGCCACAGCCAGTTCGACACCGCCCGCCTGGCGGGGGTCAGCCCGAACCTCGCCACGGACCCGAACCGAGGTCTCCTGGGTCAGCCCAATGGCGGTTTCCCAGACAGCCTCGGGAAGGTCCCGCTTGGACAGGACGCACTGGAGATACCCCGAGCCATCGCGCAGCACGAGGAAGGCAATCTTCCCGCTGGTCCGGGTCGTTACGACCCAGCCGGCGACCGTAACGTGTTGACCGGCTCGGCCCGAAAGGGACTTAATGTCTGAGTGCTCCATGCCGATAATCACAGGTTCGAGGGCCGCCTATTGTACCGGGGACGTGCCACCGGGGTCAAATCCCGGGCAGTCCCGGATTCGTGTGCAAGTCACCCTCGAGCCAAGCGTCAAAATATTGTACCGCTACACTAGGCCGAACGTACGATTTCAATACACCGATCAAATTTTGTGATCTTGCGCACAGGGCGCCAGTTTCAGATCTTAGGCCCGTCGACACAGCCGCTCGCACCGGACCTGCGTCGAGCCGGGTCTCCTAGTGCACGCAAACGAGGTATCTGATGGCCATTCACATGCAGGCTCGCCTCAAATCCGAACACACCCTGCGATACCCGCGACTTTCGGCCAACATGTGGTACGAGGTGTCGCCGATCTTCCCCGGCGTGACGACTCGCCGCGTGGACATTTTCGGGCGACGAATCACCCGGATTCGTACGGCTCGCGACTACGAAACGGTCCAGGCAGCGCACTTCGAGTTCCGCGAACGACCCGTCGAAGAAGAACAGCCGGTCATGGCCTGAGCAGGAGCCGGCCTGAGACTCCGACCCAGAAGCGGCAAGCTCGGCAATCCGACGGGCTGCCGCTTTCTCCTGCCCGGCACGCAATGTCGCTTTTCCACATCACCATCCGGGATCGCTGTTGCGCGTGTCTGCAAATAGCTTCACCGTAATGAGCTGATCCGCAGCAGTCACTCCCGCCTCAAGTGTCACATCAGTCCGCTCCAAGGCCGCATCTGCCGCAACGCCGGGACGCAACAATGGGGACCTGAGCCAGAACCTCGGCTGGCCCGTTTGACGCGCACCCGCTCGGTCTGCAAGTTCTCTTACCCTCAGACCGCCCGCGGCCAACGCTCTGCGACCGACCGGTGTCTAAGGCCGAGATATCAGCGCTACGTACCCTCGAGGCTGTGAAAGGACCCGCCATGCGCTACCTCCGCGCTCGCTGGTTGCAGATCCTGGTCGCCGT
>JAHCKF010000150.1 GCA_026125925.1 Pseudolabrys sp. | reverse complement strand
TAGGAGACGAAATACTCCACCGCGTTGTCGGGGAAGAACGACTTGAACTCGCCGTAGAGCTGGGCGGCGAGCGTCTTGTTCGGCGCGAGGATGAGCGCAGGGCGCTGCGTCTCTTCGATCACCTTGGCCATGGTGAAGGTCTTGCCCGAGCCGGTGACGCCGAGCAGCACCTGGGTGCGGTCGTGGCGCTTCACGCCCTCGACCAGTTCCTTGATGGCCTGCGGCTGGTCGCCTTTAGGCTCGAAGTCCGACTTGATCTGGAAGCGCACGCCGCCTTCGGATTTCTCCGGGCGCGGCGGGCGGTGCGGCGTCCAGGCGGCGCCGGCGCTGGAAAATTCCGGCCGGCCCTCGCGCAGCAGCCGCTCCAGCGACTCCGCGGTGGCGGCAACGCCCATCGACGACAGGCCGCCGGGGCCGGTCGGCAGGTCGGCCTTGGGCAGGCGATATTTGTCGAGGCCCTTCTCGTCGCCTTTCGGCGCCGGGCGCGGCGGGGGCGGCGCGTCGTCATCGGTGGCCAGCCCGAGTTCGGCCGCCAGCGCCGGATCGAGCCCGGTGATCGGCGAGGCGCTGTAATCGGTCTGCCGGGCCTCCTCGAAGCCCTTGGTGGACTTCCGCGCGCGGTGCTCGGCGGCGTTGCCGGAGCGGCGGTCCCAGGAGTTGTCCGCCGGCGGCTGCAGGCCGGAACTCTCGCCCGTGCCGGAGCCGAGGCCCGCGGTGCCCTTGTTCAGCGCCGGGTTGAGGATGTCGGCGAGCGCCTGCGGTACCGCCGGACTGTCCGGACGGTTGGCCTTGGCGCGGGTGGGCTTTGCGGGGTCTTTGCCCGGCTTTTTCGGAGGGGATTTGGCCATGATCCGAATATGGGGCGAGTCCGGGGCCGACGAAAGGGAGCTCGGCCGGTCTGTGCCGGAACCCACTGACAGATTTCGTCAGTAGCGCGCCGTCGCCGCCGCCTGTAAGCAAATGCTCACGATCTCCGTGTCAGAAGGACAATCGGGGTTGCCGCCCCCGGTTGAGAATCAATTACATTCGCCTGGACAACATGACCGACGTGCTTGCCTCTTCCGCCGCCGTGATCGCCGCCGATGCCGGCATTTTCGAGCTGGCGCCGGTGCCGCTCTGGCTCGAGGACTATTCGGGCGTCAAGGCGCTGCTCGACGGCTGGCGCGCCGCCGGCATCATGTCGCTGCGCGAGCATCTCACCGGCCATCCGGAGCGGGTCAGGGAATGCGCCAGCCGCATCCGCCTGCTGCGGGTCAACCGCAAGACCCTCGACCTGTTCGGCGCCAGAGATGTCGAGCACCTCACCGCCAATCTCGATCGTGTGTTCCGCGACGACATGCTGACGACGCACATCGAGGAGCTGATCCAGCTCTGGAACGGCGAGCGCTCCTTCGCCAGCAACGCGGTCAACTACACGCTCGACGGCGACCGCCTCGACATCCAGCTCAAGGCGACGATCCTGCCCGGCTATGAGGCCGACTGGTCGCGCGTGCTGCTGTCCACCGAGGACGTCACCGACCGCGAGGACGCCCGCCGCCAACTCGCCGGCAGCGAGAACTACGCGCGCGGCCTGTTCGCGCATTCGCCGGTGTCGCTGTGGGTCGAGGATTTCTCCGGCGTCAAGCGCCTGATCGACGAAGTGCGGATGCAGGGCATCACCGACCTGCGCGTCTTCACCGACGTGCACGAGGAGTTTGTCGCCCGCTGCATCAGCGAGATCCGCATCGTCGACGTCAACCAGCACACGCTCACTTTGTTCGGGGCGCCGGACAAGAAGGCGCTGCTGCGCAATCTGCCGGTGATCATGCGCGACGAGATGGGGCCGCATTTCCGCGAGCAGCTCATCGACCTGTGGAACGGCAAGCTGTTCCAGCAGCGCGAGGTGGTGAACTACACGCTCGACGGCACCAAGCTGAACCTGCTGCTGCAGTTCTCGGTGTTTCCCGGCCGCGAGAACGACTGGTCGCTGGTGCAAATCGCGCTCACCGACATCACGGCGCGCAAGAAGGCCGAGGCCTATCTCGAATATCTCGGCAGCCACGATGCGCTGACCAAGCTGTGCAACCGCTCGTTCTTCGCCGACGAGCTCAACCGCCTCGAGCGCAAGGGGCCCTGGCCGGTCACCATCATCATGGCCGACCTCAACGGCCTCAAGGCCGCCAATGATGACGAACTCGGCCACGCCGCCGGCGACCAACTGCTGCGCCGCGCCGGCGAGGTGCTCAATTCCATCGATCAGATCGCCGGCGCGCGCCACTCGCTCATCTGGCGACAGTCATCCATGCCGGGCGTCGAGATCGCCGAGGGGCAAGGCGATGATGAAGGTGATCATGACCTCATCGTCATCAGCAGCAGTTCCACGACTGCGCTGTCGCTGATCGATGGGCATCGCCACCAGCGAACGGCTTGAGAATGTGGTCAAGCGCGCCGACCTCGCCATGCTGGAAGCCAAGCGCGAGCACTACGCGCAGGCCGAATACGAACGGCGCCGGCAGCAGGCGTCGTAAGGCGCGCCTAGCGCATCTTCTCCAGCAACAGGTAACGGTCGGTGTGGCACTGTTCGAGGCCGCATTGCACGACCACCGAGCCGAGATTGATGGCGCACAGCACGACGACATAGACCGACGCCGCCGTCGCCACGCGCTTCAGCGCCGGATAGGCGGCCAGATGCGGCCGGTGCTCGCTGTCGCCGAACACGGTGAGCTTGAGCGCGTAGCCGGCGATCAGCGCCACCGCGATCAGCACCGACCACACCGGCATGTGCAGGCCGAGCACGGCGCTGCCGATATATTCGTGGCCGGGCCGCGGGTAGATGTCGAGCAAGGTCTGCCGGACGGCGATGATCAGCAGGAAGATCGAGATGAGCAGGCCAAGCCCGGTGGTGCGCGCGCTGTCGCCGTGGCGCAGGCCGAGGATGACGGCGAAGCCGACGCCGAACAGCGCCACGCGCTGCAGCAGGCACAGCGGGCAAGGCAGTTCGCCGAAGGCGTATTGCATGACCATGGCGGCGGTCAGGATGCCGGCGATCGTCACCAGCATCGCCACCAGATAAAGGTGGCCGAACAGGCCGAGCGTGCGGGCCGAGGAGGCGCTGTCCATGGCTCAGGCCTCCGGCGCGGCGGCCGGCGCCGCGCGTTCGGTCTGCAGCCACGGCATGCGGAAGCCGTAGTCCGGGCTGTAGATTTCAAAGAGGAAGAGCCAGACCGACAGCGCCAGGCTGACGGCGAGAATGCCGACGGCGATGGCGCCGCGGCCGAGCCACAAGGCCAGCAGCGCCAGAAACATGGTCGTGAAAACAGCGGTCATCATTGCGAAGGCCCCCCTTGGCGGCGGCGATGATAGCCTATTTCGCGAGTGGCGTGCGGGATTGCGAGCGCTTTACTCCGCCGCCTGCTGGTCGGCCGGGTCGAGGAAGCCGCCGGACTGGTGCCGCCACAGCGCCGCGTAGTGGCCGCCGGCGCGCAGCAATTCGTCATGCGTGCCTTCTTCGACGATCCGGCCGTGGTCGAGCACGATCAGCCGGTCCATCTGCGCGATGGTCGAGAGCCGGTGGGCGATGGCGATCACCGTCTTGCCGCGCATCAGCACGCCGAGGCTCGACTGGATCGCGCTTTCGACTTCGCTGTCGAGCGCCGAGGTCGCCTCGTCGAGGATCAGCACCGGCGCGTCCTTGAGGATGACGCGGGCAATGGCGATGCGCTGGCGCTGGCCGCCGGACAGCTTGACGCCGCGCTCGCCGACATGGGCGTCGTAGCCGCGCCGGCCCTTCCAGTCCTCCAAAGTGTCGATGAATTCGTCGGCATGCGCCATCGCCGCGGCGGCGCGAATCTCCGCCTCGGTGGCGTCGGGCCGGCCGTAGCGGATGTTGTCGCGGATCGAGCGGTGCAGCAGCGAGGTGTCCTGGGTCACCACCGAGATCTGCGTGCGCAGGCTCTCCTGCGTCACCGTGGCGATGTCCTGGCCGTCGATCAGAATGCGGCCGCCTTCGAGATCGAAGAAGCGCAGCAGCAAATTGACCAAAGTGGACTTGCCGGCGCCGGAGCGGCCGACCAGGCCGATCTTCTCGCCGGCCTTCACATGGAGATTGAGCCCGTCGATCAGGCCGGCCTCGCGGCCATAGCCGAAGCGGATGTTGTCGAAGGCGATGTCGCCTTTCGTGATTTCGATTTCGCGTGCGTCTTCGTCGTCGGGCAGCGCGATCGGCTGCGCGATGGTCATCATGCCTTCCTGCACGACGCCGATGTTCTCGAAGATGCCGGTGATCTGCCACGCCACCCAGCCGGACGCCGAGACAATCTGCATCGTCATCGGCAGCGCCATGGCGACGACGCCGACCTCGACATGGCCCTGCCGCCACAACACCAGCGCGAAGGCGCCGGTCAGCGTGATCAAGAGCGCGTTCAGCGTCGAGAGCGTCATCGCGAACTTGGTGTTGAGCCGCAATTGCGCGTGGAAACGCCCGGTGTGCATGTCGAGCGCGTCGCGCACATAGGCGTCCTCGTCGCGGGCGCGGGCGAAGAGCTTCACCGTGACGATGTTGGTGTAGGTATCGACGATGCGGCCGGTGAGCAGCGAGCGCGTCTCCGACATCACCTTGGAGCCGTCGCGCATGCGCGGCACGAAATAGCGCAGCATCGCCACATAGCCGGCAAACCACAACAGCACCGGCACCGCCAGCCAAAGATTGGCCGAGGCCAGCAGCAAGATGGCGCTGGTGCCATAGATCATGATGAACCACACGGCCGTGAGCATCGAAACGAGGCTTTCGCGGATCGCCGGGCCGGTCTGCATGACGCGCGTGGCGATGCGGCCGGCGAAATCGTTCTGGAAGAAGGCCCAGGACTGCCGCGCCACGTGCCAGTGGTTCTGCCAACGGATACGATTCGAGACGTTGGCGGCGATGGCCTGGTTCATGACGAGGTGCTGCGACGTGAACACCAGCGGCCGGATCACGACCAGCACCAGCGCCATACCGGCCAGCATCATCCAGTGCTCGGCGAACAAGGTCGCCGGGTCGGATTTCGACACCAAAGTGACGACGCGGCCGATGAACACCGGGATCAGAATGTCGAGCATGGCGACGACGAAGCCGATGGCGAACAGCGCGATGAACAGCGCCTTCGCCTGGCGCACGAAGTGCCAATAGAACGCGATCAGCCCGGGCGGCGGCGCCTGCTCGCCGGTGGTGGCGGTCGGGGTGAGGACTTTTTCGAAACGGGCGAACATCGGCCGTGCTCAATGCGCAAAGGGCCGTCGCGCCGAAACGGCACGCGGGCCCGCTGACTATGGGAATCTTGATCAGATAGTAGCGCTTCGTGTCCGCACCAAGGCGGCGCGCCGGCGCGATGCACCGAAAAATGCGCCGCCCGGCCGCGAGGGCCGGGCGGGCGGCGTCGCCCATTTTACTGCTGCGGCGCGTTGAGTTCGGTGAAGAAGCCGTCGATCTGCTTGAGCCGGCCGTCCGCGGTGACCACGGCGACGTCGATGCCCTTGACGAAGACCGGACCGTTGTCCGGCCCGAGCTGCCAGTTGAACAGCGCGCGGTCGTGGTGGGCGTTCACGTCGCTGGTGCGGCTGAACTTGTAGCCGGGATACTTGGCGTGCACGGCGCCGACCATGGCGTCGATGCCGTCGTGGCCGTCGCCGGCGAGCACCGGGTCGAGATAGCGCGCGTCCGACGCGAAGGTCAGCGCGATCAGGGCTTGGCGGCGCGAGGCGTCGGTCTCGTTCCACAACGCGATGTAGCGATCGACCAGAGCGGTGACGGCGGTGGTGTCGGGGGCAGTCATGGTGTCGTCTCCTTGGTTGCGGCCCGGCGGCGCGCCGGGTGTGCCGCCTTTGTGCGCGGCGGCGAGCCGCGGGTCGATTACCTCGGAGGTCATGGAACCGCCGCAGGTCGGCCGCTAGGATTTCACCATGACAAACATCGACACCCAGCCCCGCGACGTCGGCAGCCATATCCGCGAATGGCGGCAGCGCCGCCGCATGACACAGCTCGACCTCGCGCTCGAGGCCGAGATTTCGGCGCGGCATCTGAGCTTTCTCGAAACCGGCAAGGCGCAGCCCTCGCGCGACATGGTGCTCAATCTGTGCGACCGCCTCGACGTCCCACTACGCGAGCGCAACACGCTGTTGCTGGCGGCCGGCTTTGCCCCGGTGTTTCCGCAGCGGCCGCTGCACGATCCGGCGGTGAAGCACGCGCGCGAAGCCATCGAACTGATCCTCAAGGGCCACGAACCTTATCCGGCGCTGGCGATCGACCGGCACTGGACCATGGTCAGCGCCAACCGCGTGCTGGCGCCGCTGCTTGCGGGCGTCGCCGCGCATCTCATCGAGCCGCCGGTGAACGTATTGCGGCTCAGCCTGCATCCGGCGGGACTGGCGCCGCGCATCGCCAATCTGCCGGAATGGCGCACGCATATCCTCGAGCGGCTGCGCCATCAGATCGGCGTCACCGGCGACGAGCGGCTCGCCGCGCTGCTCGAAGAATTGAAGGCCTATCCGGCGGGCATCAGCCGCACCAGGCCGGCGGGTGACCGCTACGGCGGCTTCGTGGTGCCGCTGCAATTGCAGACGCCGAACGGCGTGTTGTCGTTCTTCTCCACCACCACCGTGCTCGGCACGCCAGTCGATGTGACGCTGTCGGAACTCGCGATCGAGTCGTTCTTTCCGGCCGACGATGCGACAGCGGCGGCCATGCGGGCGCTGGCGGAACTATAGAGATCGGCCGGCTCGCCGCAGCGGCCGTCGGCGTGGTATAAACAGCGGGCTGCCGCCGCGAGGCCGCCTGCGGGTTGGCGTCTTTTATTTCAAATTGGATATTGCGAGGGGCGACATGACCGGATTGGGAATAATGCGGCCGGCGCTGGCCGCGATCGTGCTTTGCGCCGTTGCCGCTGTTGCCGCGCCGGCGCTGGCGCAGACCTCAGGGAAGACCTGGACGGAGCCGCCGTACAATCCACCGGTCGGCAGCGCCTGGTCGGTGCTGTCGAAAACCGACAGCGAGGAAAACCGGCCCGGCGGCGAGCGCATCACGGCGCAGATCGTCAGCCGCACCGAATTCACCGTCGAAGAGAAATTGCCCGGCGGCTACCGCGTCAGCTATGTCACGCGTGACATCAAGATGACCGGCAATGCGCCGGGGCGGCAGATCGTCGAGATGGCGTTCTCGTCGATGAAGGACATCGTGATACGCGGCCGAGTCGATGCCGCGGGCAAGCCGGTGGCGGTCGACAATCTCGACGAGGTCAAGACCAGCATGCGCGCCGTCATCGCCAGCATGGCGCAGGCTTTCGACAAGAACCCCAAGCTTGCCGATTTCGTCCGGCAGATGATGAGCGGCCTGCTCAATGTCGAAGGACCGCAGGCGGCGCCCGTCTATATGGAGGATCTTGCGACGTTGGCGGCCGGGCAGGGCACCGGGCTCGCGCCCGGCACGGTGAAGCGCGCCGACGAGCCGATTTCCACTCCGCTCGGCGGCGCCATCAATTCGACGCTGGAGACGCGGCTGGAATCCTTCGACGGCGCCGCGGGCACGGCGCGCTACATCCGCAAGCGCAAATTCGATCCGGCCAGCATGAAGGCCGTGACGCTGGCGCTGTCCGAGAAGCTGGCGGCGGCGGCCGACAACAAGGTGCTGACGCCGGAGGTGCTCAAGCAGATGAAGGACATCGCCTTCGAGATCGAATCGGAATCGGTGATCAGCGTTGAAGGCGGCATGACGCGCAATATCGACGATCGCTCGTTCACCTCGGCCCGGCTGATGGGCCAGGTCATGAGCAAGACCGAGAAGAAGACCATCACGGTGACGCCGCTGAGGTGACGCGGCGGCGTTGTTGCTACGCTAAACAAAAAGATGACGGGAGGATCGCCGATGCTCGCCTTGCGGCC
>JAHCKF010000015.1 GCA_026125925.1 Pseudolabrys sp. | reverse complement strand
GAGCACGCTGCCGCGCGCGATCGGCCAGCTCGCCTCGCGCCATTCCTGCCGCGTCGGCAGCAGCTCGCGGAACTTCGGCGAGATCACGTCGCCGGTGATCTTGTGGCTCGGGGTCGAGAGAATCTCGCCGACGCCGAACAGGCCGACCGCGACCGGCACGATGCTCAGCCCGTCGCCCAGCTCGTTGAGGTCGAACGAATAGCGGAAATGGCCGGTCATGTTGTCGATGCCGATCATGCCGAGCATCAGGCCGAGCGAGGCCATAGCGAGCGTGCGCACCAGCGAGGTCGACGACATGTAGGCGAGGAAGATCAGGCCCATCACCAGCAGGGCGGTGTATTCCGGCGGGCCGAACTTCAGCGCGATGGTGGCGAGCGGCGGCGCGATCACGGTCAGCACCACGATGCCGAAGGTGCCGGCGACGAAGGAGCCGACCGCGGCGATGCAGAGCGCGGCGCCGGCGCGGCCTTTCTTCGCCATGGCGTGGCCGTCGATGCAGGTCATCACCGAGCTTGCCTCGCCCGGAATGCGCATCAGGATCGAGGTGGTCGAGCCACCATATTGCGAGCCGTAATAGATGCCGGCGAGCATGATCACAGCCTGCGTGGCGTCGAGGCCGAAGGTCACCGGCAGCAGGATCGAGATGCCGGACAGGGGCCCGATGCCCGGCAGCACGCCGACCAGCGTGCCGACCAGGCAGCCGATGAAGGCGTACCAGAGATTGTCGAACTGCAGCGCGACGGAAAACCCGTGGGCGAGGCTGAGAAGGGTGCTTTCCACGGGTCGGCCCTATTCCGCTTCGCGCATGGTTTGATCCAGAAACCGGGGCCCGCGTTTTGCGATCATGCGCTAGTATCCGAGCAGGCCGTCGGGCAGCGGCGACTGCAGCAGGTGGACGAACACCACATAGGTCGTGACCACGACCACCACGCTGTAGGCGGCGGCGCGCAGGACGTTACGGCGTTCGATGACGATCAGGATGAACGCCATCATCGCCGTCATGGTGATGACGAAGCCGAGCGCGGCGTAGAGCGCGACGGCGACGACCGTGATCGCCAGCACCTGCGCGGCGTGGCGGCCGTCGTCCCAGCCTATGTCGGAGAACGGCCGGTTTTCGCGGGCGCGCAGCACGAGCGCGGCGCCGAACACGATCAGCAGCACGGCGATCAGGATCGGCATGAAGCCGGCGCCGGGCATCGACATCTGCCCGAACGGCAGGTCGCCGCTCAGCGCGATCACGGCCGCGCCTAGCACCACGAAAAAGCCTCCCGCCACGTGATCCGCATAGAGTTTCATGGGCATCGTTCCGGCGGGAAAGGGCTCCCCGCGCCGGCGCGCGGGGAGACGCGACGCAGCGATCAGCTCTGCTTGCCGATCGAGCGGACCGCCGCCTCGATCTTGGCGGCGTCGCTCGCCCAGAACTTGGCGAATTCGGGCTGGTCCATGTAGTCGAGTTCCTGGCCCAGATTCTTCATCGCGGTCTTGAACGCCTCGGTATGCGCGGCCTTGTCGGAGGCCTCGCGCATCACCTTGATGACGTTGTCCGGCGTGCCCTTCGGCGCGAACAGGCCGACCCAGAGATAATATTCGAGGTCGTAGCCGAGCTCCTTCATGGTCGGGACGTCGGGCAGCGCCTTGGAGCGCTTGCCGCCGAACATGGCGAGCGGCTTCGCCTTGCCGGCCTTGATCTGCGTCATCGCCGCGGAGATCGAGGACACCAGGCACTGCGCATTGTTGCCGAGGAAGGCGGTCAGGGCCGGGCCGCCGCCGCGCGTCGGCAGATGGCGCATCTTGATGTCCGCCTTCTGCATGAACTGCGCCATCGGGATGTGCAGCGCGCCGTAGAGGCCCGACGACGAGAACACGATCTCATCCGGCCGCTTCTTGGCGTCGTCGACGAAGTCCTTGAGCGTCTTGTAGGGCGTCTGGTCGTTGACCAGCAGCGCGCACGGGTCGGCGACGTAACGCGCGATCGGGATGAAGTCGGCGGTGGTGAATTTCGGCGTGCGGCCGAACAGCTTGTCGACTTCGGCGAAGCCGGAGATCGAGGTGATGTGCAAGAGCAGCGTGTAGCCGTCGGGCTTCGCGGAGGCCGCGTATTGCGCGCCGACCGCGCCGGCGGCGCCGGACTTGGTCTCGATGATCACCGGCTGCTTGAGAACGGGCTCGAGCACCGCCTTCAGCGGCTGGCCCACCTTGTCGGCGGCGCCGCCCGGCGGGAACGGATTGACGAGCGTGACGGCATGCGTTGGATAGGCGCCCTGCGCGAAGCCAGGGCGAACGGCAAGCGCTGCGGCAGCCGCAGCGGTACCGGCGACGAAGTGGCGTCGGTCCACGAGATCCTCCCCTTATTTTTTTACGTTGTGGCCGGCAGCACGCCGGCTTCTTCATCTTTGGGCGAATGCTATCGTCGGTTGTGGGCAGCCACAAGCCATAAAGCCCTCATGCGTCGACGATCGCCACCGCGCGCGTCCATCCGGCCGAGCCGCCGCGGACTTTGACCGGGAAGCAGCTCACCATGAAACCGTGCGCCGGCAGCACTTCGAGATTGTGGAGTTTCTCGATGTGGCAATAGCCGATGTCGCGGCCGGCGCGATGACCTTCCCAGATGATCTTCGGATCGTGCGTCTTCAGCCAGCGCTCCTTGGTGTGAACGAAGGGCGCGTCCCAGCTCCAGCCGTCGATGCCGGTGACGCGCACGCCGCGCTCCAGCAGATAAAGCGTCGCCTCGCGTCCCATGCCGCAGCCGCGCGAGACATAGTCGGGCTGGCCATAGGCGGTGCCGGCCGATGTGTTGACCAACACAATTTCAAGCGGCGAAAGCGTGTGGCCGATGCGTTTCAATTCCGCTTCGACATCGGCGGCGGTCACGACGTAGCCGTCGGGGAAACGGCGGAAGTCGAGCTTCACGCCGGGCTGCAGGCACCAGTCGAGCGGAATCTCGTCGATGGTGGCGGCGCGCTTGCCGCCGTCCATGGTCGAGGCGAAGTGATAGGGCGCATCGAGATGCGTGGTGCAGTGCGTGGACAGCCGCACCCATTCGAAGCCCCAGCCTTCGCCGTCCGGCAGATCCTCCTTCTTCAGCCCGGGAAAGAATTTCAGAACATCCGCCGCGGTCTGCTCGTGATCGAGATACTCGATCTGCGGGCCGTAGCCCGGCGGGTCGGCCGCGACATCGTTTTCGAGCGGGATCGAGATGTCGATCAGTTGACGCGCCATGACTGCATGTTCCTTCCCGGTTGTCGCCGCTATAGTGCGATGAAGCGTGATCGCGTCCCACTCCGGTGGGCCGACCGCCGCTAATCTGAGTGACAGCAACTGACGTGTCTAGGAGGTTACCCGCATGCCTGCGTATTGGGTCGCGCGCTCGAAAATCAACGATCCGGTCGAATACAAGAAGTACACCGACCTCGTTCCCGGTATCCTGGCCAAGTTCGGCGGCAAGGTGCTGGCCCGTGGGGGCAAGTTTCAGATCATGGAGGGGCCGGACAAGTTTCACCGTTTCGTGGTGCTCGAATTCCCGACCTTCGAGCAGGGCGTGGCTTGCTTTACCTCGCCTGAATATGAACGCGCCGCGGCGTTCCGTCGGAGCGGGGCGGGCGAGGTCGAGACCATCATGGTCGAGGGCGTCTGACGGGGGCAAAGGCAGGCGGGGCCTCTAGCCTCTGCGTGTCGAGTTCGCATAGGATACCGCAAAACGAGAGCAAAAAGGGAGGATCGTAATGCTTCGTTTCCTGAAATCCGGTGCTGTCGCCGGGCTTGCCGTTGCGGCAGGCGTGGCGATGGCCGCAGGCGCGGCGAACGCGCAGGGCAAGGAGCCGATCAAGATCGGCTTCTCCCAGTCGCTGACCGGCTTCCTGTCGCCGAACGGCAAGCAGGCATTGCTCGGCATGAAAGTCTGGGAAGACAAGATCAACAAGGAGGGTGGCCTGCTCGGCCGTCCGGTGAAGCTCGTCTATTACGACGACAAGAGCTCGGCGGCCGAAGTGCCGGGCATCTACACCAAGCTGCTCGACATCGACAAAGTCGACCTGGTCGTCAGCGGTTATGCCACCAACCAGATCGCTCCGGCGATGCCGATCGTGATCCGCAAGGGCAAGACCTTCATCGGCCTGTTCGGCCTCGATGTGAACGAGAAGTTCAAGTATCCGAAATACTTCGCGATCATCCCGACCGGCCAGGACACCAAGGGCTCGTTCACCGAAGGGTTCTTCGCGGCCGCCGCCGCGCAGAAGCCGAAGCCGCAGACCGTGTCGCTCGCTTACGCCGACGCCGAGTTCTCGCAGAACGCCTGCGACGGCGCCCGCGCCAACGCCAAGAAGTACGGCTTCAAGGTCGTCTACGACAAGGCCTATCCGCCGCCGCCGAAGACCACCGACTTCGCGCCGATCGTGCAGGCGCTGAAGGCGGCCAACGCCGACCTCGTGGCGGTCTGCGCCTATCCGCTCGACTCGGTCGGCATCGTGCAGGCCGCGGCCGAAGCCGGCCTCAAGCCGAAGATGTTCGGCGGCGCGCTGGTCGGTCTGCAGGCCACCGTCTTCAAGGACAAGCTGAAGGGCAAGCTCAACGGCATCGTCAACTACGAGACCTGGGTGCCGGACAAGAAGCAGATGTATGACGGCACCGAAGCCTTCTTCAAGGAGTACCAGGCGCGCGCCAAGGCCGAAGGCGTCGATCCGCTCGGCTATTATCTCGGCGGCTGGGGTTACGTGCAGCTGCAGGTTCTCGGCGACGCCATCAAGGCGGCCAAGAGCATCGACGACAACAAGGTCGCCGATGCGCTGCGCAAGGGCACCTTCAAGACCGTGATGGGCTCGATCAAGTTCGGCAAGAAGGGCGAATGGGCCGAGAGCCGGATGATGGCCGTGCAGTATCACGACATCACCGACAAGGCCGATCTCGAGACCTGGCGCGGCATGAGCTACCAGAACGTGATCTGGCCGCCGAGCCTCAAGACCGGCGACGTGATCTACCCTTACGAAAAGGCGCTGAAATAAGCGGCTTCGCAGAAAGTTGAATGACGGACGGCGCGGGAGACATCCCGCGCCGTTTCGTTTGGCGGAAGGCGGCGCGGCGAAGGCGCCGGATGCAGCGACGGATGCGCGCTACAGTCCCAGATAGAACTTCCGGATCAGGTCGTTGTTGTTGAGTTCCTCGGCCGAGCGGCCCTCGAACTCGATATGGCCGTGGACGATGACATAGCCGCGGTCGGCGATGCGCAGCGCCTGGGTGAAGTTCTGCTCGGCCATCAGGACCGTGAGATTGTAGTGGTCCTTGAGCTGCTTGATCGCGTCGATGGTGCGCGAGACCAGCACCGGCGCAAGCCCGACCGAAGGCTCGTCGATCAGCAGGATGCGCGGGCTGAGCATCAGCGCGCGAGCGAGCGCCAGCATCTGCTGCTCGCCGCCCGACATCGAGCCGGCAAGCTGGCTGCGCCGCTCGGCGAGCCGCGGGAAGGTCTCGAAGCAGAAGTCGAGGTTCTGCTTGATGTTGGCGCGCGCCTTGGCGCGCGAGGCGCCGAGGAAGAGATTTTCCTCGACCGTCTGGCGCGGGAACAGGCGGCGGCCCTCCGGCACCAGCGCGATGCCGAGATCGACGATTTGCTCGGTCGTCATGCCGACGAGATTGTGCTCGACGCCGTCGATCTCGGCGACGATGCGGCCTTCCGCCGGCGGCACGATGCCCATGATGCACTTGATGAGCGTCGACTTGCCGTTGCCGTTGGTGCCGAGCAGGGCGACGGTCTCGCCCGAGTCGACGCGGACCGAGACGTCGTGGATGACCCGCACCGAGCCGTAGGCGGCGTGGACGCCTTCCAATCTGAGACTGCTATTGGCCAAGATACGCCCTCACAACTTCGGGGTCCTGGACGACCGCCTCGGGCTCGCCGTCGGCGATCTTCTTGCCGGATACCAGCACGACGAGGCGCTGCGAGAACTTCATCACGGCGCGCATGATGTGCTCGATCATGATGATGGTGATGCCGCGCTCGTTGAGCCGCAGCAGCAGCGAGACGATATCCTCGACCTCCGAATGCGACAGGCCGGCCATCGATTCGTCGGCGATCAGCAGCTTCGGCTCGGCGGCGACCGCGCGGGCGAGTTCCAGCTTGCGCTGCTCGACCTGGGTCAGGTCCTGCACGCGGTGGCTGCCCTTGGCTTCGAGCGACACCAGCTTCAGCAGCTCTTGGCAGTGGTCGCTCAACTCAGCGTGCGACAGGTGATGGCCGCTGCGCGTCGCCACCGTGTACATCAGCGGGACGCGGATATTGTCGGCGACGCTCATGCTGGTGAACGGGCGGGGAAGCTGGAAGCTGCGGGCGAGGCCGAGGCGGGTGCGCTGGTGGGCGACGAGGCCGTTCATCGCCCGGCCATCGAAGGTGACGGTGCCGGTTTCGTTCTGCAGCGTGCCGCAGATGCAGTTGACGAGGGTGCTCTTGCCGGAGCCGTTCGGCCCGATCAGGCCGACACGCTCGCCGCGGGCGACGTCGATATTGACGCCGTCGAGCGCGACGAAGCCGCCGAAACGCTTGCCGACGCCGGAGATCTGGAGGATCGGGCCGCTCGCAGCCTGGGTCGCGGCCCCGCTCATGACGTCGCTCATGGCTTGGCCTCCCCGGACGTGGTGGTGGAGGGCTGGGCGGAAGGCTTCGTGGCAGCGTTGGCGGAGCGCTTGCGCCACCAGCCCTGAACGAGGCCGACGATGCCGTTCGGCGCCACGATGACGAAGCCGATCAGCAGCAGGCCGACGATCAGCAGGTTGACCGCCGAGGAGATCGTCACCGTCGCGACCTGTTGCAGGGTGCCGAGCAGCACGGCGCCGACCAGCGGGCCGATCCAGCTCGTGGTGCCGCCGATCATCGGCATCGCGATGGCATTGACCGCATAGGACAGATTGAAGGCGGAGGCCGGTTCGACATAGCCGATATAGAACGGGAACGGCGCCCCGGCCATGCCCATCAGCGCGCCGGAAATCGTGGTCGCGATCAGCTTGAGCTTCAGCGTCGGCACGCCGCAGGCTTCGGCCGCCAGCTCGTCGTCGCGGATGGTGGCGAAGCCGTAGCCGAGCCGCGAACGCTCGATCAGCCGCGCCGACGTCAGCGCGACGATAACGAGCACGATCATCAGCGCGAACAGCATCTGCACGTAAGGCCCGAAGATCGGCACCTCGCTCGGCGGAATGATGTAAGCGCCGCGCGAGCCGCCGACATAGGACCAGTTGATGACCAGCGTCTCCAGCACGACGGCGAGCGCCAGTGTGGCGATCGCGAAGAACACGCCGCGCAGCCGCAGCGTCAGGTAGCCGGTGCCGAGGCCGACGACGCCGGCGACAATGCCGCCGATGACGATGACGATCGGAAGCGGCAGCGGGAAGATGAGATGCATCAGCGCGCCGAAACCTTCGGTGCCGAAATCGTCGACGCCCTGGCCGACGGTATAGAGGAACACGCCGGTATAGGCGCCGAGCGCGAAGAAGCCGGCCGAGCCGAAATTCACATAGCCGCAATAGCCGCCGAGGATGTTCCAGGCGGTCGCCAGCACGATGTATTGCAGGACGATGTAGCCGGCGAAGAACAGGTAATCGTTGCCGAAAATCTCGAAGACGAGATAAAGCAAGAGGCCGACGACGGCGCAGATGAGAACGAAGAGGGGTGTGCGCATGGTCAGCGTCCCAGCAGGCCGGAGGGCCGTACGGCCAGCGTGAGCAGCAGGACGCCGAACGCCACCGCGGGAGCCCAGGACGGACCGATATAGATCGACGTCAGGCTCTCGATGATTCCGAGCAGCAGCGCGGCGATCAGGGTGCCGGGCAGGCTGCCGAGGCCGCCGAGCACGCAGATCGCGAAGATGATGCCGATGTAATCGCGGCCGACCGAGGGAACGACCGGCTGGATGATGATGAGGAAGGCACCGGCGAGGCTCGCGGTCGCGATCGAGATCGAAAAGGCGACGCGCTTGATGCGGGTCGGATCGACCGCCATCAGCCGCAGCGCCTGCGGGTCCTGCGACACCGCCATGATGGCGCGGCCGATGAAGGTCCGCGACATATAGAGCTGCAGGCGGCGAACATGGCGATCGACACCAGCGCCGGCACCAGCATGCGCAGCGGGAATTCCATGATGCCGAGCTTGAGGCTGCCGCCGGCATAGACCGTGTCCACCGTGCGGTAGTCGACGCCGAACACCAGGATCAGCGTCACCTCGGTGACGAACAGCAGGCCGAAGAAGAAGGCGAGGCCGCGCAGCGCATCCTGTCCGCGTTTCTCGAAGGAGAAGTAGATTCCATACACCCCCGTGCCGAGCGCGTAGAACACCGGCAGCGCCAGGATGGCGACGACGATCGGATCGATGCCGAAATTCGTGCTGACGATATAGGCGATGTAGGAGCCGAGAATGATGAAGCCCGGATGCGCGATATTGACGATATCGAGCATGCCGAACGAAATCGAAATGCCGGCGGTGACCGCGGCGTAGAAGGCGCCGAGCATCAGGCCGGCGATGATGGCGTTGATCAGGAGATCGAATTGCATGGCGCCCTCAGCCGAAATACGCGCGCTGACGGCGTCGCCATGATGGTGCGACAGGCATGCTCTGCAGTTCCTCCCCACGAAACTCTAGCGATTTTGTCTTTGGCCGCCAGTGGGCCGGGCTTTTCAGCCGGCCGGTGGGCAGCATGGCGCTTTTGCTGGTTCAATCGATAGCATCCCCGCCCGGGTCTCTGCAACGAGGAAGCAGTGCTTCGCCCCCATTGTTTGCGTATGCAAATAATGTGGGAATCATCATCCGCGACGAAACGAAGCGCCCGCCGTCCGGGTGGGACGGCGGGCGCAGGAAGCGCAGGCTGAACGCTTAAGCGGGCCGATCAGGCCGCGAGGCCGGGCCGCACGCCGGCCGGCAGCGGCATCGGCTGATTGGCGCTGGTCTTGAATTCGACGGTCATGAAGATCATCTCGCGATCGCCGATGTTCTGCAGGTCGTGCACCTTGAACTCGCCCTTGCCATAGGTTTCGTGGCGGGTCTCGCCGGGCTGATAGGTGTATTCGACCGTGGTGCCGTCGTGCACGTGCTGGCAGCCGCGGCCGCCGTTCACCGAGGTCCAGAAGTAATCGAGGACGTGGCGGTGGAAGCCGATGCGCTCGCCGGGGGCGAGGCGGATCATCCACACGCGGGTGCGCTCGTTCTCCGACAAGAGCTGCGAGCCGACGCAGGGGTTTGGATTGTCGTTCTCGCGTTTGAACTCGGCGGCGATCTCGGCGGACCACGGCGCGGTGGTTTTGTGCTCGGCGGCCTTGTCAAGCATTGTCAGGGCCATGGCATTCCTCCATGAATAACGTGACGGACAGTATAGCCTGTTTTGGCTCTCTTGAGAAATCCCGGCGGACATGGCCTCCCGGCAACCGATGAACAAGCGCGCGCTGATTGTCGGCGGCTCGATGAGCGGCCTGTTCGCGGCGCTGATGCTGCGCCGGGCGGGCTGGGACGTTACCGTCGTCGAGCGGGTGAAAACCGAGCTGTCGGGCCGCGGCGCCGGCATCGTCGCGCAGCCGGAACTGCTGGCGCATCTGCAGAGGCTCGGTCTCAAGGCCGACGATCTCGGCGTGCATATTCACGATCGGAAAATTCTCGGCCCCGCCGGACAGATCACCGAACGTTACGAATGCGATCAGATCGCCACCGCCTGGGAGCGACTGTTCCGGATGCTGCGCGAGGCGCTGCCGGCCGAATGTTACCGCCGCGATTGCGCGCTCGCCGGTTTCGCGCAGAACGATGACGGCGTGGTGGCCACCTTTTCCGGTGGCGAAACCGTGGCCGCCGACCTGCTGATCGGCGCCGACGGCATCCGCTCGACGGTGCGGCAGGAGGTCATGCCGGACGCGGCGCCGCGCTACGCCGGCTATGTGGCGTGGCGTTCGCTGATCGCGGAGGATGCGCTGCCGCCTGACGTGCAGCGGGATATTTTTCCGCAGATGGCGTTCGGCCTGCCGCGCGGCGAGCAGTTCCTCTCCTATCCGGTCGCGGGACCGGACAACGACCTGCGGCCGGGTCGCCGGCGCATGAACGTCATCTGGTATCGGCCGGCCGAGGAAAACACCAAGCTGCAATGGCTGCTGACCGACGACAGCGGCAAGACGCACGAGATCTCGATCCCGCCGCCGCTGATCCGTCGTGCTGCGATCGAGGAAATGCACGACGCGGCGGAGCGCCTGCTCGCGCCGCAGTTCCGCGCGGTGGTGCGGCTGATGGACGAGCCGATCCTGCAGCCGATCTACGATCTCGAAAGCCCCACCATGGCAGCGGGCCGCGTCGCGGTGATCGGCGATGCGGCCTTCGTGGCGCGGCCGCATGTCGGGGCCGGCGTCACCAAGGCCGCCGACGACGCGGCGGCGCTCACCGCCGCGCTCGCGGCGGAGGGCGACGTCGCTGCGGCGCTGCGGCGGTTCGAGGCGCAGCGGTTGCCGGTCAACCGCCGCATCATCGAATATGCCCGCCACCTCGGCAGCTACCTGCAGGCGACCCAGACCGAGGCCGAGCGCGACGCCGCCGGCCGCCACAGCACCGACCGCGCGGTGATCGTGGAAACCGCGGTGCTGACGTTTCTTTAGATTGCACCAGGTTCCAGCACGCGAAATCAACAGCCGCTCACCCCCGCGAAAGCGGGGGTCCATGTGCCATTATCATCAGGTTCCAATGCCGCTCTGGATTCCCGCTTGCGCGGGAATGAGCGGAGGATGAAGCGGCTCGAGCGGCTAACTTCAAGCCACTCCCAGCAACTTCTTCGCGTTGAGGCCGTCGACCGCCGCGCGCGTCGTGTCGTCGAACGCCTCGACCTCGGCGACATGGCCGATCGGATCGTATTCCAGCATGTCGAACGGATAGTCGGTGCCGAGCAGGATGCGCTCGACGCCGAAGGTGCGCACCAGCATCTCGAGCTGCAGCGGCGTGAACACCACGGTGTCGAAGAACACATTTTTGCGCAGGTAGGAGCCCGGCGGCTTCGGCAGGCCGGCATTGACGTCGGAGCGCGCGCCCCAGGCGTGGTCGATGCGGCCGGAATAGCCGCCGAGATAGCCGCCGCCGTGCATGGCGAACACCTTGAGCTTCGGATGGCGTTCGAACACGCCGTCGAAGATCAGGTAGTGCAGGGCGAGCGCGGTGTCGAACGGGTTGCCGACCACGTTGCTGAAATAGAAGCGCGACAGCCGGCGGCCTTCGGTGAAGCCGTTCGGATGGATCGCGACCAGCGCGTCGAGCTCCTCGGCCTTCTTCCAGAACGGCGCGAAGGCGGGATCGGACAATTCGCGGCCATGGACGTTGGTCAGGATCTCGACGCCCTTGAAGCCGAGCGTGTTGACGACGTAGTCGAGCTCCTTGGCCGCCTCGTTGCCGTCCTGCATCGGCACGGTGCCGCAGGGGATCAGGCGATCCTTATGCCTGGCGCAGAATTCCGCCATGTGGTCGTTGACCATGCGGGCGGCCGGCACCGCCACGTCGAGCGCGACGGTGTGATAGATCTGCGGCGGCGCGGGCATGACGAACTGCATGTCGACGCCCATCGCGTCCATCGTCCGGAAGCGTTCGTCATAGCCGGTAATGGCGCCCTTGATGTCGGCGTCCTGCTTGGCGTTGACGTCCTTGGTCTCCTGCGAGGCGAAATGGGCGAGCGGCACGGTCGAGAGGTCGAGCCGATTGCCGACGAACTGCCCGACCGCCGGGAAGGCGGCATGGGCGTGCATGTCGATGGTGACGGAGGACGGCCGCAGCTCGCGGCCGGGTTTGCCATGGGTCCGCGCCGCGGTATTCGCGTATTTATTCCAGATGGTCATGTCGTTCGCCGGTTAGAGAGACAGCCGGGCGGGCGCCCGGCTCAGATGCCGAGATAGGCCGACTTGATCTGCTCGTTGGCGGCCAGTTCCTCGGGCTTGGAAGAATAGACCACCTGGCCCTTGCTGATGACGTGCACATAGTCGACCAGCTTCAGCGCCAGATAGGCGCTTTGCTCGACCAGCAGGATCGACAGACCCTCGCGCTTCAGGCGCGCGATCGCCTCCCACAGGCCCTGGATGATGATGGGCGCGAGGCCTTCCGAGGGCTCGTCCATGATCAGGCAGTCGGGATTGGTCATCAAGCCGCGGCCGATCGCCAGCATCTGCTGCTCGCCGCCGGACAATGTCTTGGCGCGCTGGTTGCGGCGCTCGTCGAGACGGGGGAACAGGTCGTAGACCCGCTTGAGGTTCCAGCCGTGGCGGTTGGTGTTGCGCTCGGCGACCAGCAAGTTTTCCTCGACGCTCAGCGTCGGGAACACGCGGCGCCCCTGCGGCACCAGTCCCATGCCAACCCGCACCGTTTCGAAGGACGGCGTACGGGTGATGTCTTTGCCCTTGAAGACGATGTTGCCGCGGCGCGGCGGCACGAAGCCGACGATCGAATTGACCAGCGTGGTCTTGCCGACGCCGTTGCGGCCGAGCAGGCCGAGGATCTGGCCCTGCTGCAGCTCGATCGACAAGCCCTGCAGGATGTAGGCTTCGCCGTAATAGGTATGGATGTCGTGGACTTCGAGAATGGCCATGGTTCAGCCTGTCCCCAGATAGATTTCCTGGACCCGCTTGCTGTTGTGGATCTGTTCGGGCGTTCCGGTTTCCAGGATCTCACCGAAGTGCAGCACCGAGATTTCGGATGCGACGTCGAACACCACGTCCATGTCGTGCTCGATCAGGAGCAGAGCCAGACCTGGATCAAGCGAATTGAGGAACTTCGTCATTTCCACCGACTCGCCGGAGGACAGGCCGGCGGCCGGCTCGTCGAGCAGCAGGATTTTCGGATCGCTGGCGAGACCGAGCACGATCTCGAGCTGGCGTTGTTCGCCGTGCGAGAGATTGCGGACCTCGACATCCTTGCGGTCGAGGAAGTTGGCGCGCTCCAGCAGGTCGTAGGCCTTCTGATAGACATCCTTGTACGAGGAGAGAGGACGCCACATCACGAATTTCGATGAGCGCAGGCCCTTGATGGCGAGCAGCACGTTGTCGAGAACCGTCAGCTTGGGAAACAGGCTCGTCACCTGGAAGGTGCGTGCCATGCCGAGCGCCGTGCGCTTGTGGCTTTCCCATTTCGTCACGTCATTTCCGAACACCAGGACTTGTCCGGATGACGACGGATAAATTCCCGTAATCAGATTGAACAGCGTGGTCTTGCCGGCGCCGTTCGGTCCGATGACGGCCTTGCGCTCGCCCGGCATCACGCGCAGCGAAACGCTGCGGGTGGCCTGCAAGCCACCGAAGTTCTTGCAGAGACCTTTCAATTCGAGAACGGGGACGGTGTTATCCGTTCGCGTATCGATGCTCACGCTGCTGCTCCAGGGTTCAGGAGAGATGAGCCGGGGTCCCGAAGGACCCCGGCGACGATCGTCAGTTGCAGTATTTGCAGGGCGGGAAGTCCTTGTTGTAGACGGGCTGCGCCAGGAACTTCTCTTTGCCGTAGGTCCAGAACTGGCTCACGTTCGGATAGGTCTTGATCACCGTGTTCCAGAGCTCTTCCTTCGGGTAGCCGAACATCTTCTTCTTTTCGACTTTCTTGATGTAGATGTTCTGGATCGGGTTGCGCATGTCGTCGAGCGACACCGGTCCGCGCACGGCGTCCAGCTTGATCTCCGACATGATCTTGATGATCTGCTCCGGACCCGGCCACTTGCCGCCGGCCTTCTTGATCGCCTCGTCGAGCCACTGTGCGGTCGTGTAGTTGCTCTCCGAGTAGTACGACGGAACCTTGTTGTACTTGGAGCGATAGGCCTTCACGAAGGCTTCGTTCTTCGGGGTTTCGAGCGCGGCGCTGTACTGCAGCGCGGAGACGTCGCCGATGGCTTCGTCGCCCATGAACGGCAGCACGAATTCATCATAGCTCGTTCCGCCGCCGAGCACGCGCTTTTTGTAGCCCGAGCCGCGAAGCTGCTTGATGAACTGGGCCGGCATGGGGCCGACCATCAGCGACAGCACGGCATCCGCCTCCGGCTTGATCGTCGGGATGAAGGGCCCGAAGTCCTTGGTGCCGAGCGGGGGCCAGATCTTCTGGATGACCTTGCCGCCGCAGTCCTCGAACGCCTTCTGGAAGCCGCCGACCACTTCGTAGCCGAACGCATAGTCGGCCGCGATGGTGACGACGGTCTTGATGCCCTGATCGCAGGCATATTGGCCCAGCGGGTGGTGCGGCTGCGAGCTCGTCCACGAGGTGCGCAGCAGATAGGGATAGTTCTTGAGCTGGCGCTGGGTCAGGTCGTCGGCCGCGGGGATCGAGACGAGATAGAGCGTCTTGAGCTCGGTGGAAACCGGAGCCAGCGCGTAGCCGGTTGAGGCGAGAACGCCGCCGACCAGCATGTGCGCCTTGTCCTGCAGGACGAGTTTCTTCGCCTTGGTGATGGCGGTTTCCGACTTGCCCTGTTCGTCTTCGACGATGAACTTCACGTTCATGCCGCCGAGCTTGCCGCCGTGCTGGTCGAGATAGAGCTGGAAGCCGTCGCGCATGTCGATGCCGGTCTGCGCGAGACCGCCGGTCAGCGGAGCCAGAAACCCGACGCGCAGGTCTTCAGAATTTGCCTGACTTCCGAGGCCGAGACCGAAAGCGAGGACGGTGCCGAGAAGCACAGAAGCTCGCTTCGTAGTCGAAGGACGTGTCATAGCTTTCCTCCCTTAGTTACATCTTGTTTCCGACGCCGCGTGATGCGCCGCCGTATCGAATTCAATGCGGCTTTTTTGCTCCGCTTGTTGCAGGCTTTGCCGAACCGGACCGCAACTGGCGCAACCTCTCGGGAATGCCCATGATGCCGCCCGGCAGATACAGGATGGTCAGGACGTAAACGACGCCCAGAATGTACTGCCACCACGGAACCAGCGTGCTGACGTAATCGCGCAGGCCGAAGACGATGAAGGAGCCGATGACGCCGCCGACCAGCGTTCCGGCGCCGCCCAGCACCGCCATCAGAAGCGCGTCGACGGAGGTCGTCAGCACGACCGATTCCGGCGTCACGATGCCGTTGGTGTGGGCCCAAAGCACGCCGGAGAGACCCCCGAATGCGCCGGCGATGATGAACGCCAGATATTTGTGCAGCCACACATTGTAGCCGAGGATCTTCATGCGCAGCTCACGCTCGCGAATGCCCTCGAGGCTGCGGCCGAACGGCGACTTCACCACGATATAGAGCGCGATCAGACTGAGGACGAAGATCGCGAAAACGAGATAGAAAAAATTGACCGGGTCCGACAGATCGATGCCGAACTTCGGGCGGCCGGCGTGCATCGACAGGCCGTTGTCGCCGCCGGTCATCGAGTTCCAGCGATAGGCAAGGCCCCAGACGCACTGGCCGAGCGCCAGCGTGATCATGAGGAAGTAGGTGCCGGTGGCGCGGATCGCAAACAGGCCGAAGAACGCCGCGAGAACGGCCGCGGAGATCATGCCGAGCGGCAGCATCAGCCAGAAATCCCAGTGCAGACCGAAGCCGTAGCGGTTGGCCAGGATCGCGGTGAGATAGGCGCCGACGCCGAAATACGCGGCCTGGCCCAGCGAGGCGAGGCCGGTGAAGCCGAGCAGCAGGTCGAGGCTTATCGCCAGGATGGCGAATGCGAGGGCGCGCGTCACCAGCAGGACGATGAAGGAGTTCGTCATCGGCACGACGATGGCCAGTGCAATCAGGCACAGGGCGACCGCGACGATCTTGATATATTGCGCGTTGGTCACGATCGGCTACTCCCGTCCGAACAGACCGGTCGGCTTGATCGCGAGGATCAACACCATCGGCGCGTACAGGGTGAAATAAGCAAGCTCGGGAAACAGGGCCTTGCCGAAATTGTCGGCGAGACCGACGAGAAGCGCGCCGATCGCCGCGCCGCCGAGGCTTCCCATGCCGCCGATGATGACGACGGCGAAGGCGATCGGCAGCATTTCGAAATCGAGGCCGGGGTAAACACCGAGGAACGCGCCGCCGATCACGCCGCCGAGCGCGGCCATGCCGGCGCCGAGCGAGAAGATCAACATCGAGATCCTGTTGGTGTCGATGCCGATACCGCGCGCCATCTGCGCATCGTCGACGGTCGCGCGCACCATGGCGCCCATGCGGGTCTTTTCCATGACGAGCCACAGTACGAGGCCGATGACGATCGCGATGCCGATCATGAAGATGCGATAGAGCGGCAGATAGAGGCCGCCGACGACGATGCTCTGCGTCAACGCGGCCGGCGGGTTGATGTCGAGATTATTGCCGCCCCAGATGTCGAGCGCGGCTTGCTGGAACAGGAATGCGAAGCCGACCGTCAGCAAGACCTGCCGCAGCGTGTCGAAGCCGAGCTGACGAAGGAACACGCGCTCCATCAGCAGACCGAGGATCGCGATGGTGATCGCCGCGACCGGAAGCGCCAACAGCCAGGAGCCGGTGGTCCAGATCACCGTCAGGGCGACATAGCCGCCGAGCAGGAAGTAGGAGCCGTGCGCCAGATTGACGATGCGCATCACGCCGAAGATGAGTGATAGGCCGGCGCCGACCAGAAACAGCAATGCCCCGTATGAAATTCCGTTGAAGGCCTGGATGAGCCAGAACTGTGCGTTCATGTTTCCCCACGTATCCTTCGTATTAGTCGAAGGTTGCATCGAGCTTACCGCAGGGCGCGGTCATTGCGAGTCCTAAACTCGCATTGACCCAGTCATATTGTCACTTTTCGATGCTCTGAAAATCCGGCCCCTATGCGCTGCACATAATGCGAGCGCGACGCTGCCTCGGCGATGCGATTTGGTCAGGCCCTGCGTAAATTTTTGCGCGGCGGGATCACCGGAAGCAGCAGGTAGGGCGCCTTGCTCCGCCCGAACGACAACGTGGTGGTGCCGCCGAACACCTCCGGCGGGCGATCGAGCGGATCGTCGTGCAGGAACGGCCCGCAGCCGGTCAGCTCGTTCTTGAAGTTCGATAGCCGTCCCCCGCTGCCGCCGCCGTATTCATAGTCCTTGCCGCGGATCGACAGGGCGATGCGGTATCCGGCTGGCACCGCGACGGAGGTCGGCCAGAGTTCGATGTCGAGCTCGACCGTCTGGCCCTTGCGCACCGGCTGCACCTCGTCGTGGGTATGATAGGGCCGGTACGGTTTGGACAGTTTCTTATCGAGCTTGCGGTGGGACGCACGGAGCCAGCCTTGTGCGACCGGCGTGTGCGGATCGATCGCGCCCTGGAACACGATCTCCTTCATGTCGCCGGTGAAGACGCGCAGCACGATAAAGACGTCGGCGTCCCTGGTGCTCGACGAGGCGAACAGCTTGAGCGCCGAGGGGCCGGTGATCTCGGTGGCCTGCGCAAGCGGAGCGGTGATGAAGGTGAGGCCGTCGCCCATCGCCGCGAAGGACAGCTTGCCGCCCTTCGACGGCTTCTTCGTCGTCAGCGCCATCGTCGACGGGTCGAGATAGAACTTCGTCCACTTGGTGCCCTTCAGCGGCCATTCGCTCTCCGCGCGCGGCACGAATTTTTCGCCGGGATGGCGGATCTGCAGATAGACCTTCGGCTGCTTCGACCAGCCGGTGTCCTTGCCGTGCAGGAAGCAGTCGAAGAACTTGCGCTGCTGCTCGCGGCCGTAGTCGGTATAGAAATGCGTCCAGTGCTCGATGCCGTGACCTTCGAGCCATTTCTTCTTCGACGCGGCGCGGGTGAAGCCCTCGAAATTGCCGCGTGGGTGCAGGCCCTGGCCGCCCCAGTTCGCCGCGGTGAAGATCGGCACCGTAACCTTGCTCCAGTCCGGCGAGCGCGCCTTGTGATAGTCGTCGTCGAGCGGATGCGACCTGATCTCGCCGCCGAAGTCGCAGCGGTTCTTGCGCAGTTCGTCGTCGCCGAGAATCTCCGGGCCGCAGACCAGTTCGCCGTGCACGCGGCTGCGCTTGCCGCGCTCGCCGGCGCCGTACTGCACGGTCTTGACCTGCATGTCGTACCAGTTCTCCCAGAACGTCGAGAGAATGCCGCCATGATGCGTCATGTCGCGATACCAGTCGGCCGCGCCCTCCCAGATGCACATCGCGGCGAGATGCGGCGGCTGCAGCGAGGCGACGTGCCACTGGTTGATGCCGTAATAGGAAATGCCGTTGAGGCCGACCTTGCCGTTCGACCAGGGCTGCACGCCGGCCCACTCGATGCAGTTATAAAAGTCCTTGGTCTCGCGCGGCGAGAAGTGGTCGACGTAACCCGGCGAGCAGCCGGTGCCGCGTGAATCGACGCGCACGCAGACATAGTCGTGCGGCACCCATTTCTCGGGGTCGACCACCTCCCAGTTCTGGTAGAGGTTGCTCGAATTCGCCGCGACGTCGGGATGCTGCTCCACCATGCGCTGCCAGGCGCTCGGATAGCCGTCCTGAAACGCAAGACCCTTGGCGTAAGGCCCGTAGGTGAGAAGCACCGGATAGGCGCCGTCCTTGGCCGGGCGGAACACGTCGCAGCGCAGGACGACGCCGTCGTCCATGACGATCGGCACGTCCCAGTCGACCGCCATCGTGGCGAATTCGTTCTCGCGAATCTCGCTGCGCTGCTGGTGGGTCGCCACGCGCGCCTCCCGTTTGGTTCAGGCGATGCGTCGTTGCCGCCGCGTTATCGCGCGCCGCTCCGCGTGAAGCCTGCCATGCTCTCGAGCACCGCGCAAACCGCCGCGGTGTCCTCGCCGCCGAGCCCCATCGCCATCGCCTGCTTGTAGACGGGCTCGGTCGCGTCGAACAACGGCGTCGGCACCTCGATGCGCCGTGCGAAGTCGCCAATCACCTGCATGTCCTTCTGCCAGACGTCGATCTTCATGGTGACGTCGTCGTAGCGGCCCTTCACCATCATCGGCGCGCGCAGCTCGAACACGCGGGAATTGCCGGCGCCGGCCTGGATCAGCTCGAAGATGATCTTGGGCGACAGGCCGGACTTCATGCCGAGCACCATCGCCTCGGCGCTGGCGACGTTGTTGATGGCGACCAGCAGGTTGGCGACGTATTTCATCCGGCTGCCGTTGCCGAACGCGCCGACGTCGTAAACCTTGCGGCCGAAGTCCTCGAACATCGGCTTCAGCTTGCGGATGCTCTTGGTGTCGCCGCTCGCGTAGAAGACGAGATCGCGATTGGCGGCCTGTGAGCCGGTGCCGCTGACCGGACAGTCGAGCAGGGTGTGGCCGGCAGCGCTGAGCGTCTGTTCGGCGCGCTCCTTGTCCTCGATGTTGAAGGTGCTCATTTCGACGATGAGCTTCTTCTTCAGGCCGGCGGCGGCGAGCTCCTCGGCGGTCGCCTGCAGCGCCTGCGGTTTCGGCAGGCTGGTGATGATGACCGGGACCTGACCGGCGACCTCGGTTGCGCTTGTCGCGATGGTGACGCCGGCGCGTTTGGCTTCCTTGCAGCGCTCGGCGCTCGGGTCATAACCGATGACGTTCCAGCCGCGGCCGGCGAGGTTGCGCGCGAACGAGCCGCCCATGATGCCGAGGCCGATAACGCCGACGGTGCCCTTGGCGCGCCGTGCGGCTTTCCGGATTTGCTTCTTCGCTGCCTTCTTCGCCGTCTTCTTCTTCGCCTTGCGCGCCATGACCGAATCTCCCACGCGATTTGTTTGTGCGACCGCTTGCCTATCATAAGAGCGTGAGGCGAGCAGACTGTCGAGAGGGAACGTGCGCGACCCCGCTATGCCGGCGCGTCGCGATCGCCTATCGTTCCGGCCGCGCGCAATCGTGGTCGGGGAGTGAGCAATGCAAGTCGGCGTTGTGGGTCTTGGAAAGATGGGCGCGGCGATCGCCGCAAGGCTGATCGAGGTCGGCCATCAGGTCACGGTGTGGAACCGCACCGCGGCGAAAGCGAAACCGCTGGCCGAAGCTGGCGCGAAAGTCGCGGCGTCACCGGCGGACCTCGCAGCCGCGAGCGACGTCATTGTGTCCATTCTGACTGACGCCGGCGCCATCGACGCCGCTTATTCCGGACCCGACGGCCTGTTATCCGGCGATGTGAAAGGAAAGCTGTTCATCGAGATGAGCACGGTGCGGCCGGAGACGCCGATCGCGCTCGACAAGAAGGTGAAAGCGAAGGGCGCGGCGCTGGTCGAATGCCCGGTGGGCGGCACCACGACGCCGGCGCGGCAGGGCAAGCTGCTCGGTCTGGTCGGCGGCGCCGACGCCGATGTGGCGCGGGCGCGGCCGCTGCTCGACCAGATGTGCCGCCGCGCCGAGCATTTCGGCCCGGTCGGCTCCGGCTCGTCGATGAAGCTCGCGATCAACCTGCCGCTGATGATTTCCTGGCAGGCCTATGGCGAGGCTTTCGCCATCTGCAAACATGTCGGCGTGCCGCCGCAGCGGCTGCTCGATCTGTTCACCGATACCTCGGGCGCGACCAACGCGCTGAAGGCGCGCGCCGCCATGATCACGGCGATGCTCGACGGCGGCGACGCCGGCGCGGTGACCTTCGACATCGATTCCGGCATCAAGGATCTGAAGACCATGCTGACGGAAGGGCAGTCGCGCGGCATCGAATTGCCTTTGATCGCGCGCACGCTCGCCTGCTTCGAGGAAGCGAGCCGCAACGGTTTCGGCGCGCTGGACGGCTCGTCGATGCCGACCTATTGGCCGAAGCGGGGCGGGAAATAGCGGCAAGGAACGGCAGGCTTCGAAACCACGGCTCAAACGGACGGGGAGTGCCATGAAAATCTTTTCGTTCTGGCGGTCGCTTGCGACCTATCGCGTGCGCATCGCGCTCAACCTCAAGGGCATCGTTCCCGACGAGGTGATCGAGGTGAACCTGATGAAGGGCCAGCAGCGCGCGGCGGAGTTCCGCGCCGTCAACCCGATGATGGCGATCCCGGCGCTGGTCGACGGCGAGGGGCCGGCGCTGTTCGAGTCGCTGGCGATCCTCGAATATCTCGACGAGGTGAAGCCGGCTCCGCCGCTGCTGCCGAAGGACCCGAAGGGCCGCGCCCGGGTGCGCGGCCTCGCGCAGATCGTCGCCTGCGACTCGCATCCGCTGGTGGTGCCGCGGGTGCGCGAATATCTCGAGCGCGAATTCAAGGTCGACGAGGCCGGGCGCACGACGTGGTGCGCGCACTGGACCGAGGCGGCCTTGCAGGGCATCGAGGCGCATCTTGCGAACGAGAAGGCGACCGGCACGTTCTGCCACGGCGAGCAGATCACCATCGCCGACATCTGCCTTGCGACCCAGGCGGCTGCCGCAAAGTTCTTCGGTGTCGACATGGCGAAATTTCCGACCGCCGCGCGCATCGTGCAGACCTGCATGAGCAACGACGCCTTTGCGCGCGCGCATCCGCTGAAACAGCCTGGCGCACCGGCACAAACCTGATCGACGGCAAACGGCGGAACGAAAGTTCCGCCGTTACGCTTTCACACTATAAAATCATGCGCCGCGATTTTTCATTTCGCGCGGGCGCTTTGCTATTGGTTTGCCCATCGCAGTCGGCTTAATGTCGTTCGACAAAACGACGCGCCGCGCGAACGCTGCGGCACACCGCGAGGACTTCGATGCCGACGCCGATGCAGCTCGCCTTCTTCACGATGCCGATTCATCCGATCGACAAGGACTGGCGGCAGTCGCTGCGCGAAGACTACGAGGCTTTCGTGCTGGCCGACGAGCTCGGCTTCGCCGAAGGCTATGTCGGCGAGCACGCGACCGATCAGGCGGAGAACATCACCTCCTGCGCGATCTTCATCGCCAGCCTTATTCACTCGACCAAGCGGATGAAGCTCGGCACCGGCACGATCAACATGCCGAACAACCATCCGGTCGCGGTCGCGGCGCATATGGCGATGCTCGACCACATGCTCGACGGCCGCTTCATCTTCGGCATCAGCCCGGGCGGCCTGTTGTCCGACGCCGAGGTGTTCGGCAATCTCGAGGCCGACCGCAACGCGATGTTCCTCGAATCGATCAACACCGTGCTGAAGATCTGGGCGAGCGAGCCGCCCTACGACATCGCCGGCAAATACTGGAACGTCGCGATCCACAAGCATCTGATGCCGGAGATCGGGCAGGGGCCGATCCCCAAGCCGCTGCAGCGCCCGCATCCGCCGATCGTCGTCACGGCGGTCGCGCCGTTCTCCAAGGGCGTGACGGAAGCCGCCGCGCGCGGCTGGGACCCGATCTCGGCCAACTTCCTGATGGCGCCGTGGGTGAAGAGCCACTGGCCGAAATATGTCGAGGGCTGCGAGCGCATGGGCCGCAAGGCCGACCCGGCGAACTGGCGCGTCGCACGCTCGATCTTCGTCGCCGAAGACGACAAGACGGCGCGGGACTACGCGACGGGCCCGAACAGCCCGTATCGCTATTACTACAGCCAGCTCTTCACCAAGCTGAAGCGCAACGGCCGCATCGAGCTGTTCAAGACGCGGCGCGACCAGCCGGACGACGAGGTGACGCTCGACATGGTCTGCGACAAGCTGATCACCTGGGGTTCGGTCGAGAAGGTGACCGACGAGCTGCTCAAGTACCGCGACGAGGTCGGCGCATTCGGCACGCTGCTGTATGCCGGCAAGGACTGGGCGGACCGGGATCTCGGCCGCAAGTCGATGATCCTCTTGGCCGAGAAGGTGATGCCGAAGGTCAACGCGGCGATCAAATAGGTTTGCCAGATAGGTCTCCCAAATAGGTCCCTCATGTCACGTCAGCGCATTTTCGTCACCCAGCCGATCGCCGAGCGCGTGATCCAGCGGCTGCGCGCCGTGGCCGACGTCACCGTCAACCCCGACGGCACCAAGGTCCCCGACCAGGCGACGCTGATCGAAGGCGTCAGGAACGCCGACATCTTGTTCGCGCTGCTGCACGACACGGTCGACAAGGCGGTGCTCGCCGCCAATCCGAACCTGCGCGCCGTCACCTCGATGACGATCACGCCGGACCGCATCGACGTCGAGGAGGCGACCAGCCGCGGCATCATCGTCACCAACATTCCGGCGGTGGTGACCGACGCGACCGCCGACATCAATTTCGCCATCCTGCTCGCGGTGGCGCGCAACGTCGTCGTCGGCGATAAAAAGTTCCGCGCCGGGATGTATCCGGGCTCGCAAGCCAATTACTTCGCCGGCAGCGCGGTGAGCGGCAAGACTCTCGGCATCATCGGCGCCGGCCGCATCGGGCAGGCGGTGGCGCGGCGCGGCCGCGGCTTCAACATGCGGATTATTTACGCCGACCCGCGGCGGCTGCCGGAGGACATCGAGAAGGAGCTGCAGGCAACGCAGCTGCCGATGGACGAGGTGCTGAAGCAGGCCGACTTCATCTCGCTGCATCCGCAGCTCGGGCCCGAGACGCGCCACCTGATGAGCGACGCACAGTTCGCGCTGATGAAGCCGACGGCTTTCGTCGTCAACACCTCGCGCGGACCGGTGATCGAGGAAGCGGCGCTGGTGCGGGCGCTCAAGGCCAACAAGATCGCCGGCGCCGCGCTCGACGTCTACGAGTTCGAGCCCAAGGTGTCGGCGGAACTCGTCGCGATGGACAATGTGGTGCTGACGCCGCATCTCGGCAGCGCGGTGCTGGAGCTGCGCGAGGGCATGGCGAACATCGTCGCCGACAATGCGGTCGCCATCATCGAGGGCCGCCGGCCGCCGAACTGCATCAATCCGGAAGTGTTGACCTGACGAGCCTCAGGGCGAGGCGACGCGCCCGTCGTCCTTTGTCTTACTTGATCGCCTGTGGATTGATCGGCGAGCCGGTGCCGCCGGTGATGATGAGCGGCGGGCCGCAGAAGAAGAACTCGTAGACCTTATCCTTGTCGCAGTCCTCGGCGAGTTCCTTGACGTAGAAGATCTCGCCCATGCACAGGCCCATCGCCGGGATGACGACCCAGTGCCACGGCTGGTTCGCCTCGGTGGTTTCGTTCGGCCGCACCTCGACGCCCCAGGTGTCGGAGCAGATCGCGGCGATCTGCTTGTCCTGGCACCAGTAGCAGTT
>JAHCKF010000149.1 GCA_026125925.1 Pseudolabrys sp. | reverse complement strand
ACGACGTCGCGGTAGGTCTGCGCGCGCGACAGGTTGAGCGCGGTGGCAGCTTCCCACTGGCCGCGGCCGATGGCGTCGAGCCCGGCGCGGTAGACTTCCGAAGTATAGGCCGAATATTGCAGCCCCAGCGCCAGCGCGCCGGTGAGGAAGGCGGGCAGCACGATGCCGAAATTGGGCAGCACGTAGAACAGGAAGAACAATTGGATCAGCAACGGCGTGTCGCGCAGGAACTCGACGATCAGCCCGACCGGCCAGGTGATCAGCCGGCTGTTGGACCGGCGCAAAAGCGCAAAGAGAAGGCCGACCACCATCGCGATGGCGAAGCCGCAGATCGTCGCCTCGAGCGTGACGATGAGGCCGATGCCGAGGATCGGCAGGATGGAGATGGCATAGGCCAGCGGCGTTGAGGTGTCCCAGGCGAAGCCGTACATCATGACGCCGCTCCTTTCGGGAAGGCGGCGCCGCGGCGCAGTTTCTTTTCCAGCCAGCGCATGAAAGCCGCCACCACCAGCGCCATGGCGAAATAGATGAGCAAGGTCAGCGTATAGATCGGCACGCTTTGCAGCGTGAGATTGCGCAGCGACTGCGCCTGGAAGCTGAGATCGGCAATCGAGATGAAGGACACCAGCGCGGTGTCCTTGAGATTCTGGATCGCCAGATTGCCGAAGGACGGCATCATCTCGATGACGGCCTGCGGCAGAACAATACGGGTCAGCGTCTGGGCATTGCTGAAATTGAGCGCCTTGGCGGCCTCCCGCTGCTGCTCGGACACCGAGACCAGCGCGCCGCGCACCACCTCAGCGCCATAGGCGCCGATGTTCAAGGCCAGCCCCACGACGCCGGTAGCAATCGGATCGAAGGAGATGCCGACCAGCGGCAGCGCGTAATAGAGCCAGAAAAGCTGCACCAGCAGCGAGGTGCCGCGGAATATCTCGATATAGACAAGTGCGACGGCCGACAGAAGCCGCCCCCCGGCGACCCGGGCGATGCCGGCGGCGAAGGCGAAGACCGCGCCGAGCAAAGTCGAAGCGACAGCGATAATCGCCGTCACCTGGGCGCCCTTCAACAGGGCCGGCAGCAATTGTGACCAGTGCATCGGTGCCCCCTGTCGATCCACGAGACTAACGGCGCCGGCGGCAATGGTTCCGCCGGCGCCGGTCTTTCCGGCTTACTTGCCCGCGCAGAGATCCTTCATGTTCTGCTTGCGGGCCGCCTCGACGCTTTCCTGGCTCAGACCGTGCGAGGTCAGGATCTTGGCGTATTCGTCGGTCTTCTTGAACTCGATCAGCGCCTTGTTGAAGGCATCGTAGAGTTCCTTGTCTTCAGGGCGGAAGTCGAAGCCGCCATAGCTGCGCACCGACTTGCCTTTGATCACCGGATCGCTGAACGGCTTGGCCTGCTCGACGCCTTTCTGGCCCTCTGCCAGCTTGGCGACGGTGAGCTCTGTCGCGGCGTAAGCATCGGCGCGGCCGGTCTGGATAGTCGACGGCGCATCGGCGTTGGCCTGGATCATGACCAACTGCGAATCCGGGATGCCGACGCCATGCGCGAAGTCGAGCTGGTCGGCGCCGCTGACGATCGCCATCTTCAGCGACTTGTCCTTCTTGATGTCCTCAAAGCTGTGCAGCTTCTTCGGATTGCCGGCCTTGACCAGGAAGCCTTCGCCATAGCTGGAATTCGGCTCGGTAAAGCTGACCTGCTTGCAGCGGTCCGGCAGGATATTCATCTCGGCGGCGACGAAGTCGTAGCGCTTGGCCTTGAGGCCCGGGATCAGCGAGCCGAACGGCGTCACCGTCCAGTCGATCTCCTTGACGCCGAGCTTGCTCAGTACCGCGATGGCCACTTCAGGGCCGATGCCCTTGGCCTTGCCGTCGGCATCCATGTAGCCATAAGGCACTTCGTTGGCCGTCGCGGCGCGGATGTAGCCTTGCGACTGAATGTCCTTCAGCGTCGTTGCATTGGCCGCCCCGATACCGACGGCGGCAGCGATGAGGATGGTGCAGGCTCCGGTCAAACGCATCGTCGTATGCTCCCTCTGTTTCAAAACATCGCCCGTAGTTTGGGTTCTCCTGTGGCGTTCCGGCCGGAACGAGCGCAGCTGCGGCCGAACGCCATCGCTTCTAGGTTCCGACGGTCGCAATCACCGCCAGACAATCACCGGTCTTGATCAGGCCGGGGAAATGACGGGCCGCAACAACGCCGTCGACGGCCGCGCGATATTCGAATGGCGCGCCGCCGGTGCGCTTGATCGGATTGATCAGAGCGACGACGTCGCCCTTGCGTACCGGGTCGCCGAGATCCAGGAGCTGCTCGACCAGCCCGTCCTCGAAGGCAAAGCCGAAGCATTCGTCCGACGGCATGTCGAGCCATTGCGTCGGCCGACTTTCGATCTCACCCTTGCAGATGCCGGCGTGCTTGAGCACGTTGCGAACCCCGCGCTTGGCGATGGAGATGCTACGCGCCGTGGCGGTGCCGCCGCCGGCAAGCTCAGTGGTCATGAACACCTTGCCCATGTTCTCGGCGACGGTGTCGAGCATGCCGACTGGGTCGATCTCCCGCATGCGCATCGAATACGGCGCGCCGAAAGCGGCGACGGCGGCGAAGCAGGCGTCTTCCTGCTTCTTGTCGTCGAGCGCATGCGCTGCGGCGTATGGCAGGAACTCCAGTGTGCGACCGCCGGAGTGGAAGTCGAGCACGATGTCGGCGCGCGGCAGCAGATAGCGCGTGACGTAATCGGCGATCTTCTCGGTGAAGGTGCCGTCGGCGCGACCGGGGAAGCTGCGGTTGAGATTGCCGCGGTCGATCGGCGAGGTGCGCGTGCCGACGGCAAGCGCCGGGTAGTTCAGCGCCGGAATGATGATGACGCGGCCACTGACGTCCTCGGCGCGCAGGTTGCGGGCGAGATCGTACAGTGCGATCGGACCTTCGTATTCGTCGCCATGATTGCCGCCGATCAGCAGTGCGGTCGGGCCCTCGCCGCGGCGGATGACGGCGATCGGGATCATCACCGAACCCCAAGCGCTGTCGTCGCGGCTGTAGGGCAGGCGCAGGAAACCGTGCTGCACGCCGTCGGCGGTGAAATCGATGGTTGCCTTGATGGGCGACGGCGGCGTCGGCAGATCGGGCGTGGCTGGGATGGTCATGGTCATGCCTTGACGAACAACTGGCGCGGCACCTGCGCCAGACAATCGACGCCGGTGTCGGTGATGACGATGCTTTCGGTGATCTCGAGGCCCATCGTGTCGAGCCACAGGCCGCTCATGAAATGGAAGGTCATGCCGGGTTTGAGCTCGGTGCGGTCGCCGGGCCGCAGGCTCATGGTGCGTTCGCCCCAGTCCGGCGGATAACTCAGGCCGATGGCGTAGCCGGTGCGATTGTCCTTGATGAAGCCGTGCTTCTTCAGCACGGCGAAGAAGGCGTTGGCGATGTCTTCGCAGGTGTTGCCCGGCTTGGCGGCGGCAAGGCCGGCTTCCATGCCTTCCAGCGTCGCCTTCTCGGCATCGAGGAACTGCTGGTTGGGTTTGCCGAGAAATACGGTGCGCGACAGCGGGCAGTGATAGCGCTTGTAGACGCCGGCAATCTCGAAGAACGTGCCCTCGCCGGAACGCATCGGCCTGTCGTCCCAGGTCAGGTGCGGCGCCGAAGCATCGATGCCCGACGGCAGCAACGGCACCAGCGCCGGATAGTCGCCGCCGAAGCCGTCGACGCCGCGGATGCCGGCGTCATAGATCTCGGCGACCAGATCGCATTTGCGCATGCCCGGCTCGATCTTCTCGAGGATGCGCTGATGCATGGCGCCGACGATGCGGCCGGCCTTGCGCATATAGTCGAGTTCGGTCGGGCTCTTGACCGCGCGCTCCCAGTTCACCAGCGCGGTGGCATCCCGGAACGTCGCGTTCGGCAGGTGCTTCTGCAACGAAGCGTAAGCAGCCGCCGAGAAATAATAATTGTCCATCTCGACGCCGATGGCGCCCTTGCCGAGGCGGCGCTCGTCGAGGACCTGCGCCAGGAAATCCATCGGATGGCGTTCGGTCGATTGCACGTAGTGATCGGCGTAACCGACAATGCTGGCTTCGCTTAAATATGCGGTGCGCCGCGCGCCATTGGCGTCCTGGCCGCGGCCGTACCAGATCGGCTCGCCATCCGACGGCACGATCACGCACTGATGCACGTAGAACGACCAGCCGTCATAGCCGGTGAGCCAATGCATGTTGGACGGATCGGTGACGATGAGCGTGTCGATGCCGGCGCGTTGCATGGCGGCGCGCGTCTTCGCCAGGCGCGCATCATATTCTTCGCGAGTGAAGTTCAGGGCGTTCATGAGGCGGCGCGTCCGTGCATGGCTGTGTCGGTTTCGATGATCCGTCCGGCGCGGGCGGCCCGCGCGCGCTCGTTGGCGAGTACCGCGATGGCCGTGTCCTGCACGCCGGTGCCGGTGAGATCGCAGAGCGTGATGTCGCCGTCGCTGCGGCGGCCGCCCGGACGGCCGGCAATGACTTCGCCCAGGGTGGCAAAGCTGTCGGTGTCCTGGACGATGCCGGTGCGAACCGCGTGATGCAGTTCGCCGAGACGGCGCGTCTGCGTCAGGCTGTCGGCGACATAGACGGCGCGCTTGAACAACGCCGGATCGATCTCGTTCTTGTGCTCGCTGTCGGAGCCCATGGCAGTGACGTGCTGACCGGCCGTCAGCCATTCGGCCTTGAGGATCGGCTGCTCGGCCGGCGTCGTGGTGACGACAACGTCGGCGCCGGCGACGGCTTCGGCGGCGTTCGCCATCGCCTCGACCTTGATGTTCAGCTCAGCCGTCAGCGCCGCGGCGATGGCCCGCGCCTTCTGCGCATCGCGGCCCCAGATGCGGGCGCGCTCGATCGGCCGCACCAGCGTGAGCGCGTGCAGTTGCAGCGCCGCCTGCCGGCCGCAGCCGAGGACCGCGGCGACGCGGGCATCGACGCGGGCGAGATGCTTGGCGGCGACGGCGCCGGCCGCCGCCGTGCGGATGTCGGTGAGATAGCCGTTGTCGAGCAGCAGCGCCTCGACCATTCCGGTGCGCGCCGAGAGCAACATCATCAGGCCGCTGAGGCTCGGCAGGCCGAGCTTGGGGTTGTCGAAGAAGCCGGATGAGACCTTGAGCGCGAAGGACGGCAACCCGGGCACGTAGGCAGTCTTCACGTCGACCTCGCCCCGCGCTTCGGCAATATCGAGACGTAAGATTGGCGGCATGACGACGGGCTTGGTGGCGAGCGCCAGAAACGCCGCTTCGACGCAATCGACGACCGAAGCATCGAGGCCGACGGCGCGGCGCAGTTCGGCTTCGGTGAGGATGAGCACTTCACTCATGCCGCGGCCCCGCTAACGATGTGGGCATGCCGTTGCGGATCGATGTTGCGGCCGGAGACGATGACGACCGTGGGGCCCTGAGGACGTATTTTTCCCGCGAGCAGCGCGCCGATGCCGACCGCACCGGCGCCCTCGACGACTTCGTTCTCGACGGCGAAGGCATGACGGATGCCGGCGGCGATCTCGTCTTCCGACAGCAGCACCGTATCGGCGAGCAGATCGCGGCACAGTTCGAACGTGATGCGGTTGTCGAGGCCGATGCCGCCGCCGAGCGAGTCGGCGAGACTTTCCACCTCCTCGACCGCGACCGGATGACCGGCCTTGATGCTTTCATGCATCGCCGCGCCGCGCGCCATCGACACGCCGACGACGCGCGCGTTCGGCCGCGCCGCCTTCACAGCGACGGCGATGCCGGCGGCGAGGCCGCCGCCCGACAGCGGAATGACGACCGTCTCGACATCGGTGAAATCCTCGACGATCTCCAAACCGATGGTGCCCTGCCCGGCGACGACGGCGAGATCGTCGAACGGCGGCACTTCGGCAAGGCCCTCACGGTCGACCAGGCGGGCGACCTCGATTTGGGCGTCGTCCTGCGAGCGGCCGACGATATGCACTTCGGCGCCGAGTGCGCGGATCGCCTCGACCTTGTTGGCCGGCACCAGGGCCGACATGCAGACCACGGCGCGGATGCCCTGCGCCTTGGCGGCATGGGCGAGCGCGCGGCCGTGATTGCCGGTGGACGCGGTGACGACGCCTCGACGCCGCGCGGCGGCATCGAGCGAAAGGATGGCATTGGTGGCGCCGCGCAGCTTGAAGGCGCCGGTGGTCTGCCGATTCTCGAGCTTGAGGTGGACCGGGACGCCGGCGATGGCGGACAGGCGCGGCGACGCATGGAGCGGCGTTCGCAGCACGCGGCTTTGGATGCGCCCGCGCGCCGCAACGATCGCGTCATGCGCGCGATCGAACAGGGTCGATTGTCTTGCGGAAGCGCAAGCCATCGTCGCCGCCTCACTCTGGTGAAGCACCGCGGACCGCCCGCGGCACAATCGAGGCGAACACGAACGACGAGACCGCTCGAACGCCCTTCACTTCAGGGCATGTTCGGGCGCGTTCCAAATCATGTCAATTTTATTATTGCATCATTACAATTTTGGAACATCAGGCAATGGCGCCGATGTCGAAGACCGGCGGCAGTTGCTCAAAAATTTCGCGCATCGTCTGCATCGTGCTGCGCAAAGTGGCTTCCGACATGCGGCCGCCGAGACAAATGCGGATGCCGGTGGCGCGGCCGCTGCCGGCGACGAAAGGATCGGAGGGCGTGACAGCGATGTTGCGATCGGCGAGCGCGGCGACGAGGCCGGCCTCCGTCCATTGCGCCGGCACCTTGAGCCAGGCCGACAGCGCAGCCGGGTGCGAGCCCGCCAGATGCGGCCCGAGCATCTCCTGCACGATGGCCTGGCGCGCCTTGATCTCGGCGCGCTGGATCGCCAGCAGTTGCTCCGCCGTGCCGTCTTCGATCCAGCGCGTCGCGATCTCGGCCGGCAGATAGGTCGCGCTCCACGACGTGACACGCAGCACGCTCGAGACCCGGATGCTGAACTGTGACGGCACCACGAGATAGCCAACGCGCAGCCCGGTCATCACCGACTTGGTGAAGCTGGTGGTGCAGAAGCCGAGTTCGGGGATCAGCGTCGTCATCGACGGCAGCGCCGTTTCGAGCAACGGCTTGTACACTTCGTCCTCGATGACGAAGAGGCCGTGTTTGCGCGCGATGGCGGCAATCGCCTCGCGCCGCGCCGCGCTCGCGACATGGCCGGTCGGGTTGGTGAGCGACGGCGTAATGACCAGCGCCTTCACCGGCCCGGCGGCGCAGGCCGCTTCCAGCGCCTCCGGCAAAATGCCCTCTTTGTCGGTCGACAAGCCGCGCAGGTTGAAGCCCAGCACGCTGGCGACGCCGATGACACCGTGATCGGTGAGATTTTCGGTCAGCACCACGTCGCCCGGATGAACCACCGAGGCGAGGGCGAGAAACAGCCCGTGCGCCGCCCCGTTGGTGACGAGGATGCGGTCGGCCGGCACGTTGATCGCCAGACGGCGCAGCCACGACCGCGCCGCTTCGCGGTGATTGTCGAGGCCGGCGATCGGCCGGCACGGCCGCATGAACGGACTGTTGTCGCTGCGCGACAGCGCCGCCATCACCTGGCGCGACGCCTTCTCATGCGCGTCGGTGTAGACGCAGCGCGCAATCGACAGATCGACCGTCTCGCCCGGCGCACGGTCGAGCATGAAGCGCCCTGCCCGGTCGGTGACGCGGTCGCGCACGAAGGTGCCACGGCCGACCTCGCCGCGCAGATAACCCAGCCGCTCCGCCTCCTTGTAGCTGAAGCTGACGGTCTGCACCGAAATGCCGAGCTCGCTGGCGAGATCGCGGTGCGTCGGCATCCTGGTGTTGGCAGCGAGACGTCCGGCGTCGATGTCGGCGATGATCGCTTCGGTCAGCGCGTTCCGCTTCGTCGTGCCCCGCCGGGAGAGAGCTGCCGGCCGCCAATCGCCCATGA
>JAHCKF010000148.1 GCA_026125925.1 Pseudolabrys sp. | reverse complement strand
CGCGCCGTTCTGGGTCATGCATCGCGGCGATTTGCAGGCGGCGCTGGCCGACGCCGCGGCCGACATGATCGACATCGAAATCAAGCTCGGCCACCGCTTCGATGACTTCGCCACACATTCCAACGGCATCACCGTGCAGGCCTATCGCGGCAAGCAGGTGGTCGATGAGCGCGGCGCGGTGCTGATCGGCGCCGACGGCATCTGGTCCGCGGTCGGCGAGCGCTGGCGCGCGCAGCGCAAGCCCACCTTCTCGCATCGCACCGCCTGGCGCGCGCTGATCCCCGCCGACGTCGCGCCCGAGCCGATCCGCGCGCCGGTCGTGCATCTGTTCCTCGGTCTCGATGCGCATCTGGTGGCCTATCCGGTCAAAGCCGGCAAGCTCATCAACGTCGTCGGCATCGTGCATGACGACTGGAACGAGGCCGGCTGGAACGCCCCCGGCAGCCGCGACGAGATCCTCCGCCACTTCGCGCCTTTCACCTGGAGCGAGGCGGTGCGCGATCTCATCCGCATTCCCGAGCGCTGGCTCAAATGGGCACTCTTCGACCGCGCCACGCCCTTCGCCGGAGGCAGCGGCCCGGTGACGTTGATCGGCGATGCCGCACATCCGATGCTGCCGTTCCTCGCCCAGGGCGCCGGCATGGCGATCGAGGACGCCGCTGTGCTCGCCGACAAGCTCAAGGCACATGGCGACAATCCGGAGGCCGGCCTGCGCGCCTATGAAAAGGTGCGCCGCGCTCGCACCGCGCGCGCGCAGGCGACCGCGCGCAAGCAAGGCTCGATCTACGGCCGCACCGGCCCGGAGGCGGCGGCGCGCAACTTCGTCATGCGCATGCTCGGTGGCGAAAGACTGCTCAAACGCTACGATTGGGTTTACAATTGGCGTCACAATTGATGGGGCCAGCGCCCACTTGAAGAGGCGCGGACGCGCATGACCGAGTCGTGCGCCAACAAGACGCGGGAGGATCCATGTTATTTCCGACGACCATCGCGGGCAGCCTGCCCAAGCCGTCCTGGCTCGCCGAGCCCGATAAGCTGTGGCCGAAGTGGCGGCTCGACGGCGCCGATCTCGCGCAAGGCAAGCTCGACGCCACGCTGTTGATGATCAAGCTGCAGGAAGACGCCGGCATCGACGTCGTCTGCGACGGCGAGATGTCGCGCCAGCATTTCGTCCACGGCTTCCTCGAATATGTCGACGGCATCGACACGCAGAACAAGGTCGAGATGGGCATCCGCGCCGACCGCTATAAGGCGATGGTACCGGTGGTGCGCGGCAAGCTCACGCTCAAGGGCCGCGTGCACGAGGCGGAGGCCCGCTTTGCCCGCGCCCATACGACGCGCAAGCTGAAGATCACGATGCCCGGCCCGATGACCATTGCTGACACGGTTGCGGATGCGCATTACGGCGACAAGGTGAAGATGGCCTTCGCCTTCGCCGACCTGCTCAACGCCGAGGCCAAGGCGCTGGAAAAAGACGGCGTCGATGTCATCCAGATCGACGAGCCGGCCTTCAACGTCTTCATGGACGAAGTCTCGACCTGGGGCATCGAAGCCTTGCACCGCGCCATCGACGGCTTGAAATGCACCACGGCCGTGCACATCTGCTACGGCTACGGCATCCAGGCCAATATCGACTGGAAGAACTCGCTTGGCGAGGAATGGCGGCAATACGAAAAGATTTTCCCGGCGCTGGCGAAGAGCCGCGTCCAGCAGATCTCGCTCGAGGCCATCAATTCGCGCGTGCCGCTCAACCTGTTGTCGCTGCTCGAGGGCAAGGACCTGCTGGTCGGCGTCATCGACGTCGCCACCGACATCGTCGAGACGCCGGACAAGGTCGCCTCCATCATCGCCGACGTCATGAAATACGTACCGAAGGAGCGCATCGTCTGCTCGACGAACTGCGGCATGGCGCCGATGCACCGCAACATCGCCGAGGCCAAGCTTAGGGCGCTGGGCGACGGCGCCAAGCTGGCAAGGCAGCGGATTTCCTGATCACGTTTGGCGGGCCTTTGACCCAGATCAAGGTCCGGCCCTGAGCAATATTCAATTCTTCATATGCGTTAGCAATGGAGGGTTGAAGCCATGCTCAGCCAAAAGGCGTGGTCGCCTTATGCCGCCGGCATCGTCATCGGGCTTCTGCAAATCCCGGCCTTTCTGCTGATCGAAACCGCGCTAGGCGCGTCGTCGTCCTATGTGACGATCGGCGGCCTGATTGCGTCATGGCTCGATCCATCCGTGGTCAAGATCGACTACGTCGCCAAACATGTCGCCGCGACCGGCAAGAACTGGTGGCAGGTGGCGCTGGTCATCGGCGTCGCCGTCGGCGCCTTCATCTCGATGTCGATGTCCGGCGCCAAACGCGCGCCCATCTCGCCGATCTGGCGCAATGCACTCGGCAGCGCTTCGCCGGCTAAGCGCTACGCCGTCGCTTTTGCCGGCGGCTTCCTGATGCTGGTCGGCGCCCGCATCGCCGACGGCTGCACCAGCGGCCACGGCCTGTCCGGCATGGCGCAACTTTCCGTCGGCTCGACGGTCGCGGTCGCCGCCATGTTCGCCGGCGGCATCGCCACCGCGATGCTGCTGCTGCGCCGCGTCTGAGATTCGAAGGAGATCGATCATGTCCCTCACATTCGCCATCGCCACCGGCCTCGTCATGGGCATCGTGTTCGGCTTCGCGCTGGAGAAGTCGCGTGTGTTCGAACCCGGCGTCATCGTCGGCCAGATGCAGATGCGCAATTTCATCATGCTCAAGGTGTTCCTCACCGCGGTGGCGACCGGCGCGGTCGTGCTCGCCGTGCTCAACGGCTTCGGCATCGTCAAGCTCGCGCCGAAGGCGGCCATGTATTACGCCGACGTCATCGGCGGCCTGATCCTCGGCGCCGGCATCGCGCTCGCCGGCGCCTGCCCCGGCACCACGTTGGCGCAGATCGGCGCCGGCTATCGCGACGCGCTGTTCACGCTGGCCGGCGGCTTGTTTGGCGCGGTCGCCTATTCCTACGCCGAACCGTTGCTGAGCAAGACCCTGCTCGGTCAGTCGAGCGGCAAGCTGATCTTCAGCCAGCTCATCGGCATCCCATACTGGGCCGCCGCGCTCGGCCTCGCCGCGGTGCTGGCACTCGCCCTCGTCGCCTTGGAGACCTGGCGGCCGTGGCACGATGAACTGGGCCATGACGTCGATGGCGACATCACGACGCCGTCGGCACCGTCGAACATCAGAACTGTCCCCGCCGAATAACAAGGAGACCTGACATGACCGCCAATGTCGGAACGCTGGATCGCCTCGCGCGCATCGTCGTCGGCATCGCGCTGATCGCCTTCGCCCTCGGCTATATCGCGCCGGGCACGAGCTGGGCCTGGGTCGGCTGGATCGGCGTCGTGCCGATTCTCACGGCGCTGTTCGGCTATTGCCCGGCCTACAGCATCGTCGGTTGTTCGACGAAGTAGCGCAATCACTTGTAGCCCGGATGAGCGTAGCGAAATCCGGGAACGGCAGTCCCGGGTTGCGCTTCGCTCCACCCGGGCTACTGCTTCGCGCTACCGCCCCGCCCGGCCCATCACGTCCATCAACTCCGCGACCTTGCGGCGCTGGTCCGCCTTGTCGCCGGAGGCGATGGCGTGCTCGACGCAATGCGCGACGTGCTCGCGCAGGATTTCCTCTTCGACCTTGCGCAGGGCGGCGCGCGCCGCCGCGATCTGCGTGACGATGTCGATGCAGTAGCGGTCTTCCTCGACCATGCGCGCGATGCCGCGCACCTGGCCTTCGAGCCGGCCGAGACGCTTGAGCGTATCGGCCTTGTGGCTGGACGTGCGGCTGGTAGCGGGGTCGGGCTTGATGTGCTTTGCCATGGCGTCTATATACCCCCCTAGGGTATATTCCGCAAGCCCGCACACGAAGGCGCGCCAGGACCGACACCATGACCGACCACACGCACCACCACGGCCACGAGCACAGCCATGCTGGCCACGACCATAGCCACCACGACCATGGTTCACACGGTCATGCGCATGGCGCGGCCGGCGGCGGCGCCGTCATCGATCCCGTGTGCGGCATGACGGTCGATCCGCACACATCGACGTTGCGCGCCGACTACCAGGGCCACACCTATTATTTCTGCAATCCGAGCTGCCGCACCAAGTTCATCGCCGATCCGAAGAAATATCTCGGCGAGCGCGCGCCGGAGCCGGTCGTCGAGGGCGCGATCTACACCTGCCCGATGCATCCGGAGATCCGCCAGGAGGGGCCCGGCTCCTGCCCGATCTGCGGCATGGCGCTCGAACCCGAAATCGCCACCGCAGAGTCCGGCCCCAATCCCGAACTCGCCGACATGACGCGGCGCTTCTGGATCGGCCTCGTGCTGACGCTGCCGGTCTTCGTGCTGGAAATGGGCGCGCACCTCGTCGGCGGTCACGGCTGGGTCGATCCGAAGCTCTCGACTTACATCCAGTTCGCCTTCGCGACCCCGGTCGTGCTGTGGGCGGGCTGGCCATTCTTCGTGCGCGGCTGGCAGTCGCTGGTGACGCGCAACCTCAACATGTTCACGCTGATCGCGATGGGCACCGGCGTCGCTTACATCTACAGCCTCGTCGCCACCTTCGCGCCCGGCATTTTCCCGGCGGCGTTCCGAGGTCACGGCGGCACCGTCGCCGTCTATTTCGAGGCCGCCGCCGTCATCACCGTGCTCGTCCTGGTCGGCCAGGTGCTCGAACTGCGCGCCCGCGAAGCCACCTCCGGCGCCATCAAGGCGCTGCTCAATCTGGCGCCGAAGAACGCGCGGCGCATCAAGGACGACGGCAGCGACGAGGAAATCCCGCTCGACGCCGTGCAGTCCGGCGACAAATTGCGCGTGCGCCCCGGCGACAAGATCCCCGTCGATGGCACCGTGCTCGAGGGCCGCTCCTCGGTCGATGAATCCATGGTCACGGGCGAGTCGATGCCCGTCACCAAGGAGAAGGATGCGCGCGTCATCGGCGGCACCATCAACACCTCCGGCTCCTTCGTCATGCGCGCCGATAAGGTCGGCCGCGACACTCTTCTTTCGCAAATCGTGCAGATGGTGGCGACCGCGCAGCGCTCGCGCGCGCCGATCCAGCGTCTTGCCGATCAGGTCGCCGGTTATTTCGTGCCGGCGGTGGTCGCCGTGGCGCTCATCGCCTTCGGCGTCTGGGCGCTGTTCGGGCCCGAGCCGCGGCTGTCCTACGGCCTCGTTGCCGCCGTCAGCGTGCTGATCATCGCCTGCCCTTGCGCGCTCGGTCTCGCCACGCCGATGTCGATCATGGTCGGCGTCGGCCGCGGCGCGCAAGGCGGTATCCTGATCAAGAATGCCGAAGCGCTGGAGCGCCTGGAAAAGATCGACACGCTGGTGATCGACAAGACCGGCACGCTGACCGAAGGCAAGCCGAAGGTCGTCGCCGTCATTCCCGCCGATGGCTTCGACGAGACGCAGGTGCTGAGCATCGCCGCTTCCGTCGAGCGCGGCAGCGAGCATCCCCTCGCCGCGGCCATCGCCAAGGCGGCGGCCGAAAAGAAACTCGAGCTGGCGCCGGTGCGCGGCTTCGACTCGCCCGCTGGCAAGGGCGTCATCGGCATGGTGAGCGGCAAGCGCGTCGCGCTCGGCTCGCCGGCGTTCCTCAAGGAACTCAACATCGACAGTTCATCGCTGCACAACGTCGCCGAAGAACAGCGCCAAGACGGCGCCACCGCGATCTTCCTTGCCGTCAACGGTAAGGTCGCCGGCGTCATCGCCATCGCCGATCCGGTCAAGGCGACCACCGCCGAGGCGCTGAAGGCGCTGGCCGCCGACAACATCCGCGTCGTCATGCTGACCGGCGACAACCGCACCACGGCGCAGGCGGTGGCCAAGCGCCTCGGCATCACCGAGGTCGAGGCCGAAGTGCTGCCCGATCAGAAGAGCGCGGTGATCGAAAAGCTGACGCGCGAGGGCCGCATCGTCGCCATGGCCGGCGACGGCGTCAACGACGCCCCGGCGCTCGCCGCGGCGCAGGTCGGCATCGCCATGGGCACCGGCTCCGACGTCGCCATCGAGAGCGCCGGCGTCACCTTGCTCAAGGGCGACCTCCTCGGAATCGTCAAGGCGCGGACACTTTCCGCCGCGGTGATGTCGAATATCCGGCAGAACCTGTTCTTCGCCTTCCTGTACAATGCGGCCGGCGTGCCGATCGCGGCCGGCGTCCTCTACCCGGTGTTCGGTCTGCTGCTGTCACCGATCATCGCCGCCACAGCAATGGCGCTTTCGTCGGTCAGCGTCGTCGGCAATGCCTTGCGGCTGCGCGGGCTGAAGTTATAGGGATTGCTGAATGCGATGGATGGCTGTGGCGCTGCTGGCGCTGTCTCCGGCGGCGCACGCCGCGGAATGGCGCGTCGAGCGCATCGACACGCCGGCGCGAGTCACCGCCATCGAGACCATTGACGGCGCGGCGCGCGTCGATGCCGGCGGCTTGTGGTACAGCGTCGATCTCAGCGGTCCGCAGGCCAAGCTCGCCTTCATCGACACGCCGCGGCGGCAGCCGTCGCCGGAGAACGCACTGCCCGACGGCCGCCTCGTCACCGGCACCCACGACATCGCCCGTGTCTGGCTTGCCGCGCCGACCAAGCGCTACGATCACAATGTGCTCGGCGACGCCATCGAAGCCGGCAGCCTGATGATCGTCAGCGCCGACGGCACAAGTCACACCGTCAGGCTCGGCGACGACGCCGTGTTCGAGGACTTGACGCCGCGGCTGGCCGATCTGGATGGCGACGGCCGTGACGAAGTCATCGTCGTGAAGTCGTATCTCGATCGCGGCTCGGCGATCGCAGTCATCGCTTGGCGCGACGGCCGCTACCGCATCGTCGCCGAGACGCCGCCGCTCGGCGGCCCGCATCGCTGGGAGAACCCCGCCGGCATCGCCGACTTCAACGGCGACGGCAAGACGGACATCGCCGTAGTGCGCCAGCCGCATGTCGTCGGCGCGCTCGAATTGTGGACCTATGCCGACGGCCGACTGCAGCGCGGCGCCTCGCTCGACGGCTTCAGCAACCACATCAGCGGCTCGCGCGCGCTGGGCATGAGCGCGGTCGCCGACTTCGACGGCGACGGCACGCCCGATCTGGTGCTGCCGTCGCGCGACCATGCCAGTTTGCGGATCGTCGCCTTCAAGCCGGTGGCGCAAGAGATCGACAGCATCAAGCTGCCGTCCGACGCGCGCACCGACCTCGGCGTCATCAAGCGTGACGGCGCCGCGCCGGCCATGCTGGCGGGTCTCGCCGACGGCTCGCTCGTCGTGATCCGCCGCGACTAGAGCGGCGGCCGTTAGAACACCGCGAGATATTTTAGAAGCGACAGCACGCCGATGATGATGACGATGATGCGCGCGATCTGCTTGGCGCGCCCGTCGATCGGTAGCATGTTGATGAGATAAAGCACCAGCACGATCACCAGGAAGGTGATCAGGATGCTGATGAGCAGGCTGATGCCCATGATGGCCCCCGTTTCAAGCCGCGTCAGTGCGGCGTCGGGCCAACAAGTTCCAGGACAGCGAAAAGTTCCGAGCCCGGCCTAGCGCGTCCGGCGTTTCGGCGTCGCCGGCGGCGGCGCTGCGGGCGCCGCCGGGGCCGACTTCAGCACGCAGTTCTTGGAGGCTGCCTCGCGGCGGATATCGGCGAGGTTGCCCTGCACCTGGCCGTATTCCGTGCGGTAGGCGATCAAATTCACGAATCCGCCGGCGGGCGACCGGTCGGCATCGGCCATGAGTTTGCTCAGTTGTTGCTTCCGCGCTTCGTAGCCGCCGTTCACCGCGTTGAGCTGTACGCAATCGTAAAGCGTATACTTGCCCGGCGCGACCAGGAAGGTGCCAAGCTTGTCCTCGTCGCGATTGCTCGAGCCGCAGGCCGACAGCGCCAGCGCAAGCGCCGGCACGGTGAACAGGGTCGCGAATTTTCTGCGGGGCATCCGGTGGGTCACGCGCATCGATCCGATCTTGGTCATGAGAAATCCGAAGCGGATAAAAC